>NZ_JAGTPI010000018.1:0-95568 GCF_021147825.1 Pseudomonas quasicaspiana | reverse complement strand
GACCCGCAATGGAATGCGTTGCAGTATGAGCCGCAAGGGTAACTGCTGGGACAACGCGGTTATGGAGCGCTTCTTTTTGAACCTGAAAATGGAGCGTACATGGAGGAAGGATTACGCCAACCACGCCGAAGCGATAAAGGACATCACGGACTACATCGTTCGGTTCTACAACGAGGGGCGATTGCACTCGAAACTGGGCTATGTGCCGCCCAATCAATATGAGCGGCAAGCAGCCTGACAATCACCGATTGAGGTGTCCGGAAAAAGTTGACCACTGCAATTTGTATCGTCAGACACTGGTTCCTGTGGGAGCAGAGCTTGCTCGCGATAAGGCTGGACGCAGTTCACTCCAGATTGCATCCAGCCTTATCGCGGGCAAGCCCAGCCCCCACAGGATCTGCGCAGTCCTGGATATTGGTATGAAGTCGTGGGATCTGCTTTGGTCGGGGAAAGGTCGCAGACGACGCATTTGTATCGTCAGACACTGGTTCCTGTGGGAGCAGAGCTTGCTCGCGATAAAGGCTGGACGCAGTTCACTCCAGATTGCATCCAGCCATATCGCGGGCAAGCCCGGCTCCCACAGGATCTGCGTAATCCTGGATATTGCTGTGAAGTCGTGGGGTCTGCTTTGGCCGGGGAAAGGCCGCTACAGACGACGTATTTGTATCGTCAGATATTGGTTCCTGTGGGAGCAGAGCTTGCTCGCGATAAGGCTGGACGCAGTTCACTCCAGATTGCATCCAGCCTTATCGCGGGCAAGCCCAGCTCCCACAGAATCTGCGCAATGCTGGATATTGGTGTGAAGTCGTGGGATCTGCTTTGGCCGGGGAGAGGTCGTTACAGGCGACGCATTTGTATCGTCAGAAATGCCGCCTTCCCGGCTAGAGCAGGTCCCGCGTCACGCCCGTATTTAGCAAGCCGCAACCGTTCATGGCGTTCACCTCGGTGGTTCTGTAAGATTTCACCCCCTCTACTTTATCTGTGAGCACTCGCCTTGCTGCAAAACATTCGTGTTGTCCTGGTCGGTACCAGTCACCCCGGTAACATCGGTGGGGCTGCTCGTGCCATGAAAAACATGGGGCTTTCGCGCCTGGTGCTCGTTGATCCGCAGTTCTTCCCTCACCATGAAGCGGATGCCCGCGCTTCGGGCGCTGGCGATATTCTGGAGAAGGCTCAGGTCGTCGCGACCCTTGAAGATGCTCTGGTGGGATGCAATCTGGTCATGGGCACCAGTGCCCGCGACCGTCGTATTCCGTGGCCGTTGCTCGACCCGCGTGAGTCGGGCGTGATGGCTGCCGAGCAGGCAGGGCAGGGCGCAGAAGTCGCGCTGGTGTTTGGTCGTGAATACGCCGGCCTGACCAACGAGGAACTGCAGCGATGTCATTACCACGTGCATATCCCGTCTGATCCAGAGTTCAGCTCGCTGAATCTCGCTGCGGCGGTGCAGGTCCTCAGCTACGAGGTGCGCATGTCGTGGCTGGCTACGCAGGGGCAGCCTACCAAGGTCGAAAAAGTTGAAGTGACCTCGGTGCGCAGTGCTGACCTGGCGACCATGGATGAGATGGAAGGCTTCTATGGTCATCTGGAATCAACCCTGGTGGCTATCGGCTTTCTCGATCCGGAAAAACCTCGCCACTTGATGGCCCGGCTGCGTCGCCTGTACGGCCGCAGCGAAGTAAATCGTTCCGAGATCAGTATTTTGCGCGGCATCCTTACCGAGACCCAGAAGGCTGCACGTGGTGAACCGTACAAACGGAAGGAACAATGATGTTCGAGCGTCTGCGAGAAGATATTCAGAGTGTGTTTCATCGCGATCCTGCTGCGCGCAATTCCTTTGAAGTGCTGACCTGCTACCCCGGCATGCACGCCATCTGGCTGCATCGGCTGGCACACATTCTGTGGACCAACGGCTGGAAGTGGCCGGCGCGGGTGGTTTCGAATTTCGGTCGCTGGATGACTGGCATCGAAATCCATCCCGGCGCCAAGGTCGGGCGGCGTTTTTTCATCGATCACGGCATGGGTATTGTGATTGGCGAAACGGCTGAAATCGGCAATGACGTAACGCTCTATCAGGGCGTTACCCTGGGAGGCACCAGCTGGAACGCAGGCAAGCGCCATCCGACGCTGGAAGACGGCGTTGTGGTGGGTGCGGGCGCCAAGGTGCTCGGGCCGTTTACCGTCGGTGCTGGTGCCAAGATTGGTTCCAACGCGGTTGTCACCAAGGCTGTTCCGGCAGGTGCTACCGCGGTGGGGATTCCGGGGCGAATCATTATCAAGTCCAGTGATGATGTAGAGGCCAAGCGCAAGGCGATCGCCGAGAAGCTGGGTTTTGATGCTTACGGGGTCAGCGAAGACATGCCGGACCCGGTGGCGCGTGCGATTGGTCAGTTGCTGGATCACTTGCAAGCAGTGGACGGTCGTCTCGAAGGTATGTGCGAGGCCCTTAAAGGGCTTGGCAGCGATTACTGCGCCAAGGAGCTGCCCGAGCTGCGCGACGAAGTGTTTGATTGCGTGAAGGACAAGAGCGAGAGCAAGGTCGGCTGATGGGGGCTGCACCCGGGGCGTGCCATGCGCCCCGGTGTTTGCTATGATGCGGCCGCGGTTTTGCGCCCAATCCCGACTGTTTTGCTAGGTCTTATAGTTGACTTAAATACTCGGGAATAGCATACTCGCTCTCATTCCGAACCTCTGCGGTATACGCCATGCGACTGACTACTAAAGGCCGATACGCTGTAACTGCCATGCTTGATCTGGCGTTACATGCGCAGAACGGGCCAGTGTCTCTGGCCGACATTTCCGAGCGTCAGGGCATTTCCCTGTCCTACCTTGAGCAACTGTTTGCCAAGCTGCGCCGTGGCAATCTGGTCTCCAGTGTGCGTGGTCCCGGTGGTGGTTATCAGTTGTCCCGCGACATGCACGGCATCAAGGTTGCCCAGGTGGTCGATGCCGTCAACGAATCTGTCGATGCCACGCGTTGCCAGGGGTTGGGTGATTGCCACGCTGGTGACACCTGCCTGACTCACCATTTGTGGTGTGACCTCAGCGAGCAGATTCACGAATTTCTAAGCGGTATCAGTCTGGCCGACCTTGTCACTCGCCGTGAGGTACAAGAAGTTGCCCAGCGCCAGGATATGCGCCGTACCAGCGCCAAGACCCAGTACCTGGATAAGATTGAAACGTCCGCCGTTGAATGAGCGTAGATGAATCAGCGGTGCGCCTGCCTGATAGGAGAGATTCAATGAAGTTGCCGATTTACCTTGATTACTCCGCGACGACTCCGGTCGATCCGCGTGTCGCTCAGAAAATGATTGAGTGCCTGACCGCTGACGGAAACTTCGGTAACCCGGCATCGCGCTCCCACGTCTTCGGCTGGAAAGCTGAAGAGTCGGTCGAGAACGCTCGCCGTCAGGTTGCCGATCTGGTCAATGCCGATCCGCGTGAAATCGTCTGGACCTCCGGTGCTACCGAGTCCGACAACCTCGCCATCAAGGGCGTTGCGCATTTTTACGCCAGCAAAGGCAAGCACATCATCACCAATAAGATCGAGCACAAAGCTGTGCTCGACACCACGCGTCAGCTTGAGCGTGAAGGTTTCGAAGTCACTTACATCGAGCCTGGTGAAGACGGTCTGATCACGCCTTCGATGGTTGAAGCCGCTCTGCGCGACGACACCATTCTGGTTTCGATCATGCACGTTAACAACGAAATCGGCACCATCAACGACATCGCTGCCATTGGTGAGCTGACCCGCTCCCGTGGTGTGCTGTTCCACGTTGATGCTGCGCAGTCCACCGGTAAGGTTGAAATCGATCTGGCCAGCCTCAAGGTTGACCTGATGTCGTTCTCTGCCCACAAGACCTATGGCCCTAAAGGTATCGGCGCGCTGTACGTCAGCCGCAAGCCGCGTGTTCG
Organism: Pseudomonas quasicaspiana; assembly: GCF_021147825.1. NCBI lineage: Bacteria > Pseudomonadati > Pseudomonadota > Gammaproteobacteria > Pseudomonadales > Pseudomonadaceae > Pseudomonas > Pseudomonas quasicaspiana. The sequence continues at coordinate 91,656 of NZ_JAGTPI010000018.1, read as the reverse complement.
CCTTGAAGCGGCCATGCACGGCGGCGGTCACGAACGTGGCATGCGTTCCGGTACTCTGGCGACGCATCAGATCGTCGGTATGGGCGAAGCATTCCGTATTGCCAAGGAAGAGATGGCCGCAGAAAACGTGCGAGTCAAAGCCTTGAGCGATCGCTTCTACAAGCAGGTCGAGCATCTCGAAGAGTTGTACGTCAACGGCAGCATGACTGCTCGTGTTCCGCACAACCTCAACCTGAGCTTCAACTACGTCGAAGGCGAGTCGCTGATCATGGCGCTCAAGGATCTGGCCGTTTCGTCCGGTTCCGCCTGTACTTCCGCGTCGCTCGAGCCTTCCTATGTGCTGCGCGCCCTTGGTCGTAATGACGAACTGGCGCATAGCTCGATACGCTTCACCTTTGGTCGTTTCAGTACTGAAGAAGAAATGGACTACGCCGCGCAGAAAGTCTGCGAAGCGGTCACCAAGCTGCGTGCACTTTCGCCGCTATGGGACATGTACAAAGACGGCGTCGACATTTCCAAGATCGAGTGGGCGGCGCACTAATTAAAAGCCGCCTTACAGACAGGCCATGTTTCAACCAGTTGTTGCATGGCTTGCAGAGCGGCTCCCTGATAGAGGAATAGCATCATGGCTTACAGCGAAAAGGTCATTGACCACTACGAAAATCCGCGCAACGTCGGCAAGATGAACGCGGAAGATCCAGATGTTGGCACCGGCATGGTCGGCGCTCCTGCTTGCGGCGACGTTATGCGTCTGCAAATCAAGGTCAACGAGCAGGGTGTCATCGAAGACGCCAAGTTCAAGACTTATGGTTGCGGTTCGGCTATCGCTTCCAGCTCTCTGGCAACCGAGTGGATGAAGGGCAAGACTCTGGATGAAGCAGAGACCATCAAGAACACTCAGTTGGCTGAAGAACTGGCTTTGCCTCCGGTGAAAATTCACTGCTCGGTACTCGCGGAAGACGCTATCAAAGCGGCAGTTCGTGACTACAAGCAGAAGAAAGGCCTGCTGTAATAGCAGCGTTTTCTAAAGAAGCTGGTGTGAAGTAATAAGGAGTTCCGATGGCTATCAGCATGACAGAAGCTGCCGCAAATCACGTAAGACGCTCCCTTGATGGGCGCGGCAAAGGTGACGGCGTTCGTCTGGGTGTTCGCACCACAGGCTGTTCAGGTCTTGCCTATGTGCTTGAGTTCGTCGATGAGGCGCAAAGCGAAGACACCGTGTTCGAACTTCACGGCGTCAAGGTGATCATTGACCCGAAAAGCCTGGTCTATCTCGATGGCACCGAGCTTGATTTCGTCAAGGAAGGGTTGAACGAAGGCTTCAAGTTCAACAATCCCAACTCGCGCGGTGAATGTGGCTGCGGCGAAAGCTTCAACGTCTGAGGCTTATTGTGGGTACTCCTTGTCATTTCGCTCTATTCGAGCTTCAGCCGAGCTTTCGCCTCGACCTTGATCAGTTGGCGACGCGCTACCGTGAGCTTGCTCGTGAGGTTCATCCCGACCGTTTTGCGGACGCCTCCGAGCGTGAGCAGCGGTTGGCGCTTGAGCGCTCCGCCAGTCTTAACGACGCCTATCAGACGCTCAAGAGCGCTCCGAAACGGGCGCGCTATCTATTAGCGATGCGCGGCGAAGTGCCTCTTGAAGTCACCGTGCACGATCCCGAGTTTCTTCTGCAGCAGATGCAATGGCGCGAAGAGCTTGAGGATCTGCAGGACGAGGCTGATCTGGCGGGTGTCGCGGTTTTCAAGCGTCGCCTCAAGACTGCTCAGGACGAACTGAACGAAAGCTTTGCGGCCTGTTGGGATGATGCTGCGCAACGCGAACAGGCCGAGCGCCTTATGCGGCGCATGCAGTTCCTCGACAAGCTCTCTTACGAAGTGCGCCAGCTTGAAGAGCGCCTCGACGATTAACTCCGTGCTGCTTCTGGCCGCACGCCTGTGAAATTCTGATAAAGCATGGCTCTACTGCAGATCGCCGAACCCGGTCAAAGCCCCCAACCTCATCAGCGTCGTCTGGCGGTGGGTATTGACCTGGGGACTACCAATTCGCTGGTTGCTGCACTGCGCAGTGGCCTTTCCGAACCGCTGGCCGACGCAGAAGGGCAAGTCATTCTGCCGTCTGCTGTGCGGTATCACGCTGATCGCGTTGAAGTGGGGCAGGCTGCCAAAGCCGCCGCTTCGACGGATCCGTTCAACACTGTATTGTCGGTCAAGCGCTTGATGGGTCGTGGTCTGTCCGACGTCAAGCAATTGGGCGAGCAGTTGCCTTATCGCTTTGTAGGCGGTGAGTCGCACATGCCGTTCATCGAGACTGTTCAGGGGCCGAAAAGCCCGGTGGAAGTCTCTGCCGATATCCTCAAGGTTCTGCGTCAGCGTGCTGAGCAGGCGTTGGGTGGTGATCTGGTCGGGGCGGTCATCACTGTTCCGGCTTATTTCGACGACGCTCAGCGTCAGGCTACCAAAGACGCCGCCAAATTAGCGGGTCTTAACGTGCTGCGCCTGCTCAATGAGCCGACCGCTGCAGCCGTGGCTTATGGTCTGGATCAGAGCGCCCAGGGCGTTGTTGCGATTTATGACTTGGGCGGCGGTACGTTCGACATCTCTATTCTGCGTCTCACTGGCGGCGTGTTTGAGGTTCTGGCAACCGGTGGTGATACTGCGCTGGGCGGCGACGACTTCGATCATGCGATTGCGGGCTGGATTGTCAGTGAGGCATGTTTGTCTGCCGATATCGATCCTTCTGCCCAGCGCAGCTTGCTGCAAGCGGCTTGCAAGGCCAAAGAAGCGCTGACCAGCGAGACTTCTGTCGACGTCGAGTACGGGGCCTGGAATGGCACGCTGACGCGACAAGCTTTCGAAACCCTCATCGAGCCAATGGTTGCGCGCAGCCTCAAATCTTGCCGTCGTGCCGTGCGTGACGCCGGTATTGAGCTGGATGAAGTTGAAGCGGTGGTCATGGTTGGCGGTTCTACACGTGTCCCGCGTGTGCGTGGCGCTGTGGCTGAGTTGTTTGGTCGCCAGCCGTTGACGGATATCGACCCGGATCAAGTGGTCGCCATTGGTGCGGCGATCCAGGCAGATACTCTGGCCGGCAACAAGCGTGACGGTGGTGAGTTGTTGCTGCTCGACGTGATTCCGCTCTCGTTGGGACTGGAAACCATGGGCGGCCTGATGGAGAAGGTGATTCCGCGTAACACCACGATCCCGGTCGCGCGCGCTCAGGAGTTCACCACTTACAAAGACGGCCAGTCGGCAATGATGATTCACGTGCTGCAAGGCGAGCGTGAGTTGATCAGCGACTGTCGCTCCCTGGCTCGTTTCGAATTGCGCGGCATTCCGGCCATGGTGGCGGGTGCGGCAAAAATCCGTGTGACGTTCCAGGTGGATGCGGACGGTCTGCTCAGTGTCTCGGCCCGCGAGCTGGGCTCAGGCGTTGAGTCGAGCATCCAGGTCAAGCCTTCCTACGGGCTGACCGACGGTGAAATTGCCCGGATGCTCACAGATTCTTTCGCCTACGCCAGCGACGACAAGGTTGCCCGCGTATTGCGCGAGCAGCAGGTTGATGCCCAGCGCCTCGTCGAGGCAGTGGAAGCTGCACTGGAAGTCGACGGCGAGCGCTTGCTGGATGCCGAAGAGCGTATGGTCATCGACCTGCAGTTGCAGGAATTACGTGAATTGATGCAAGGCACCGATGGCCCCGCCATCGAGCAGCAGACCAAGCTTCTCTCGCAGGTGACCGATGCATTTGCAGCCCGCCGCATGAATATGACGGTAAAAGCCGCTCTGGCGGGGCGCAATCTGAATGACATTGAGGAATAACTGATGCCGCAGCTGATTTTTCTGCCCCATGCCGTGCTGTGTCCGGATGGGCTGGTTGTTGAGGTCGAGCCCGGCACGTCTATTCTCGAAATTGCTCACGAGCATCACATCGAGATTGAAAGTGCCTGTGGTGGTGTTTGTGCCTGCACCACATGCCACTGCGTCATTCGCGAGGGTTTTGCCTCGTTGAATGAAGCGGATGAGCTGGAAGAAGACATGCTGGACAAGGCCTGGGGGCTGGAACCTCAGTCTCGCCTGTCTTGTCAGGCGATCGTCGGAAATGAAGACCTGACGGTTGAAATTCCCAAGTATTCGCTTAACCATGCGGCCGAAGCGCCGCACTGATCGAGAAGCTGTCATGAGTTACGGTTGGAATGACGTACAACGAATCGCTGAGGAACTGGCCGAGACTCATCCCGGCGTCGATCCTTACTCGGTGGGGTTTACCAAGCTGCAACTGATGATCAAGCAGTTGCCGGATTTCGACGACACCTCTGGCCGCGTCGGCGAGAAAGTGCTCGAAGCGGTTCAGACGCTTTGGGCCGACGAAATCGGCTGATCCAATTTGCACGTTAGGCAATAACCTCAAACCCGCGTATAATTCGCGGGTTTAATTTTTCGCTTTAATCATCGTTTCTGGAGTTACACCATGGCTGTTCAACGTACTTTCTCCATCATCAAGCCTGACGCCGTTGCTAAAAACGTAATCGGCGAGATCACCACTCGTTTTGAAAAAGCCGGTCTGCGCGTCGTTGCTTCGAAACTGAAGCAGCTGTCCAAGGCTGAAGCTGAAGGTTTCTACGCTGAGCACAGCGCTCGTGGCTTCTTCGGCGACCTGGTTGCGTTCATGATCTCCGGTCCTGTTGTTGTTCAGGTTCTGGAAGGCGAAAACGCTATCGCTCTGAACCGTGAGCTGATGGGCGCTACCAACCCTAAAGAAGCTGCTGCCGGCACTATCCGTGCTGACTTCGCCGATTCCATCGACGCCAACGCTGTTCACGGCTCTGATTCCGAAGCAGCCGCTGCTCGCGAAATCTCGTACTTCTTCGCAGCTACAGAGGTAACCGCTCGCTAAGTCCTGGACTAACGAGCGAAGGGTGAATTCATGATTGCAACGACTGGCAAAACAAACCTGTTGGGTCTGACCCAGCTGGAAATGGAAAAATTCTTCGATTCCATCGGGGAGAAGCGCTTCCGTGCCGGTCAGGTCATGAAGTGGATTCACCACTTTGGCGTCGATGATTTCGACGCCATGACGAATGTCAGCAAGGCCTTGCGTGAAAAACTCAAGGCTTGTGCTGAGGTTCGTGGTCCTGAAGTCGTCAGCGAGGACATCTCCACCGATGGCACCCGTAAGTGGGTGGTGCGTGTGGCGTCCGGCAGCTGCGTCGAAACCGTTTATATCCCCCAGGGCAAACGCGGCACCTTGTGTGTTTCGTCCCAGGCGGGCTGTGCGCTGGATTGCAGTTTCTGCTCTACCGGCAAACAAGGCTTCAACAGCAACCTCACCGCCGCCGAAGTGATCGGTCAGGTGTGGATTGCCAACAAATCCTTTGGCAGCGTCCCGGCTACCGTCGACCGTGCCATCACCAACGTGGTGATGATGGGCATGGGTGAGCCGCTGCTGAACTTCGATAATGTCGTTGCCGCCATGCATCTGATGATGGATGACCTGGGGTATGGCATTTCCAAGCGTCGGGTGACTTTGTCCACCTCCGGCGTGGTACCGATGATCGATGTGCTGGCTGAGCACATCGATGTATCGCTGGCGTTGTCACTGCACGCGCCAAACGATGCGCTGCGCAATCAACTGGTGCCGATCAACAAGAAATACCCGCTGAAAATGCTGCTTGAATCCTGCCGTCGCTACATGGCGACGCTGGGTGAGAAGCGCGTGTTGACCATTGAGTACACCTTGCTCAAAGACGTGAATGATCAGGTCGAACATGCTGTTGAAATGATCGAGCTGCTCAAGGACACGCCTTGCAAGATCAACCTGATTCCGTTCAACCCGTTCCCGCATTCCGGTTACGAGCGTCCGAGTAACAACGCGATTCGTCGCTTCCAGGATCAACTGCATCAGGCTGGGTATAACGTCACGGTGCGTACTACCCGTGGGGAAGATATCGATGCAGCTTGTGGTCAGTTGGTCGGGCAGGTCATGGACCGCACTCGCCGCAGCGAGCGTTACATTGCCGTACGTGAGCTGAGTAGCGAGGCGAGTGTGGCTCAAAACGCCGCGACTCGAACCTGATCGCTAACCTGGCCGAGAGAATCTCAATGTCCGTGCGCGCCACCCTGCTGCTCTGCTTCATGATCGCGCTGGCTGGGTGTGTGACCTCAGGCAAAGTTGATCCGATGAGCACCAGCCAGGGTCGTGATGCCGCACGCGAGGCCTATGTCCAGTTGGGTATTGGCTACTTGCAGCAGGGGCAGACCGAACGGGCCAAGGTACCCCTGAAGAAAGCGCTTGAACTGGACGGTTCCGACGCGGATGCCAACGCTGCCCTGGCGCTGGTGTTTCAGGTCGAGATGGAACCCGAGCTTGCTGACCAGCACTTTCAAAAGGCCCTGTCTTCTCGTCGAGGAGATGCGCGCATCCTTAATAATTACGGCAGTTTCCTTTACGAGCAAAAACGCTACAAGGAAGCCTATGAGCGTTTCGAACAGGCCGCTGCTGATAACCTTTATCCTGAGCGCTCGCGGGTTTTTGAGAATCTTGGCATGACTGCCGTGATGCTCGGTGATCGCGAAGCGGCGACGGCGCATTTCACCAAAGCCCTGCGCATGGACCGTATGTTGCCACGCGCATTGCTGGAAATGGCTGAGTTGTCTTACGAAGACAGGCATTATGTGCCCGCACGTGATTATTACGACCGTTTTAGCCAACTCAGCGAGCAAAATGCACGTAGTCTATTGCTTGGTACGCGATTGGCAAAAATCTACGATGATCGCAACAAGGCAGCCAGTTTTGGCCTGCAACTCAAAAGACTCTATCCCGGTACGCCGGAATATCAGCAATACCTGTCGGAGCAATGATGAAAGCGGTGCAACCCGAAGTCGTAGCAGCCACTCGCGTCAATCCTGGCGAAACCTTGCGTCAGGCTCGCGAGAATAAAAACTGGTCGCTGCCAGACGTCGCCCAGAGGCTCAATCTCACGGTCACTTCGTTGAGTAACCTCGAGGCTGGCCACTTTGACAAGCTGCCGGGTCATACTTTCGCCCGCGGCTATGTTCGCGCGTACGCCAAAGTCCTGGATCTCGACCAGACTGCACTGGTGACTCAATTTGACCAGTACACAGGCACAGACAGCGCGGGCAGTTCGGTGCATGCGTTGGGTCGTATCGAAGAACCGGTACGCCTGTCGCACAATATTCTGCGAATCGTCAGTCTGCTGTTGCTGGTTGTTCTGGTCGGCGGTGGTTTCTTCTGGTGGCAGGATCAGACGTCCTTGCGAGGCAAGGACTCAGGCCTGAGCCTTGAGCACGTTGAAGTCGAGAGTGCCGACGGCACTACCCAGATTCATCCTCTGGACGAACCTGAAGATCAGGCCGTCGCCGAAGCGCAAACCTCCGATTCGGCTCCGCTGGCGTTGAATCCAGCCAACCCAGCGAATCCGGCAACCCCTGCCACACAGGCGCCTGCTCAGACCGCAACTGCTCCGTCGACGACCACTCCGCCTGCCAGCTCAACGGCGGCAGCGCCGACCAACACCGCGCCTGCAACTGCTCCGTCAGCTCCCGCTGTTGCGCCTGCGCAATCTGCACCCGCCGCTGCGCCTGAGGCACCTGTTGCCGGTGCGGGTCAGGTAAGTATCTCGTTTACAGCCGATTGCTGGACTCAGGTGACTGACAGCACCGGTAAAGTTTTGTACATGGGCATCAAACACAAAGGCGATACTCTGGATGTGAGTGGCAAGCCGCCACTCAATGTACGTCTGGGGGCTGCGGCCGGTGCTCAGGTCAGCTACAACGGCATGCCTGTCGATGTGGCTCCCTTCACCAGCGGCGCTACCGCACGCCTGAAACTGGGGCAATAACTCATGCACGGTGAATCTCCGATCAAGCGTCGCGAATCCCGGAAGATCTGGGTGGGCTCGGTCCCGGTAGGGGGCGATGCACCCATCGCGGTGCAGAGCATGACCAACAGCGACACCAATGACGTCGCTGCTACCGTCGCGCAAATCAATCGTCTTGAGGCGGCCGGTGTGGATATCGTGCGGGTTTCGGTCCCGGACATGGACGCAGCGGAAGCCTTTGGCCGTATCAAGCAATTGGTGAAAGTGCCGTTGGTTGCCGACATCCACTTTGATTACCGGATTGCGCTGCGCGTTGCTGAGCTGGGTGTCGATTGCCTGCGTATCAACCCGGGCAACATCGGTCGCGAAGACCGGGTGAAGGCTGTGGTCGACGCCGCCCGTGATCGTGGTATTCCGATTCGCATTGGCGTCAACGCCGGTTCGCTGGAAAAAGACCTGCAGAAGAAGTACGGCGAGCCAACGCCAGCGGCGCTTGTAGAGTCAGCGCTGCGCCACGTCGAGCACCTCGAACGCCTGAATTTCAAGGACTTCAAGGTCAGTGTAAAAGCTTCCGATGTGTTCATGGCCGTCGAAGCCTATCGCTTGCTGGCCAAGGAAATTGTCCAGCCATTGCACTTGGGTATCACTGAAGCGGGCGGATTGCGTTCAGGCACGGTGAAATCGGCCGTTGGCCTAGGTATGCTGCTCGCCGAGGGAATTGGGGATACTATCCGCATCTCGCTGGCGGCTGATCCGGTCGAAGAGGTGAAAGTCGGCTACGACATCCTTAAATCGCTGCGCCTTCGTTCTCGTGGAATCAACTTCATCGCCTGCCCGAGTTGCTCGCGACAGAACTTCGATGTGGTCAAGACCATGAATGAACTGGAAGGGCGGCTTGAGGATTTGCTGGTGCCGCTGGATGTTGCGGTTATCGGTTGTGTGGTCAACGGCCCGGGTGAAGCCAAAGAGGCTCATGTAGGCCTGACAGGCGGCACGCCGAATCTGATCTACATCGACGGCAAGCCGGCCCAGAAGCTGACCAATGACAATCTGGTGGATGAGCTGGAACGCTTGATTCGCCGGAAAGCGGCCGAAAAGGTCGAAGCTGACGCAGCCCTTATCGCGCGCGGCTAATCAGAATTGCTAAGGATTTTTTGTGAGTAAGTCTCTGCAAGCCATTCGTGGCATGAACGACATCCTGCCCGATCAGACCCCGCTGTGGCGTCACTTCGAAGGCACTGTCTCGCGTCTGCTGGATAACTACGGTTACCGGCAGATTCGCATGCCTATCGTGGAATTCACCGATCTGTTCAAACGCTCCATCGGTGAAGTGACCGATATCGTTGAAAAAGAGATGTATACCTTTGCCGATCGCAACGGTGACTCCCTGACCCTGCGCCCTGAAGGCACTGCTGCCTGCGTGCGCGCAGTGCTTGAACACGGCATTACCGGTGGCGGTCAGGTTCAGAAATTGTGGTACATCGGGCCGATGTTCCGTCATGAACGCCCGCAGAAAGGTCGCTATCGTCAGTTTCACCAGATCGGCGTCGAGGTTTTCAACCTGGACGGTCCGGACATCGACGCAGAGCTGATCGTACTGACCTGGCGCCTGTGGGGCCTGTTGGGCATTCGCAACGCAGTGAAGCTCGAACTGAATAGCCTGGGCACCAGCGAGGCGCGTGCGCGGTATCGCGATGCGCTGGTCGAGTTCCTGTCGGCACGTCTCAGCGAATTGGACGAAGACAGTCAGCGTCGCCTGAAAACCAACCCTCTGCGGGTACTGGATACCAAGAACGCCGACACTCAGGCGCTGCTGGTTGATGCGCCGAAGCTGGCGGATTATCTGGATGACGAATCGCGAATTCACTTCGAAGGTCTGAAGGCGCGTCTGGATGCAGCGGGCATTCCGTATGTCATCAATCCCAAGCTGGTTCGTGGCCTCGATTACTACAGCAAAACCGTTTTCGAGTGGGTGACCGATCAACTGGGCGCTCAAGGTACAGTCTGCGCGGGCGGCCGTTACGACGGTCTGGTCGAGCAAATGGGCGGCAAGCCTACCAGTGGCGTTGGATTTGCCATGGGTATCGAACGTCTGGTCCTGCTGCTTGAAACACTTGAGCAGGTTCCGGAAGAAATTTCCCGTCAGGTCGACGTGTATCTGTGTGCCTTCGGCGAAGCGGCTGAACTGGCTGCGCTGGCGCTGACCGAGCGTGTTCGTGACGAGCTGCCGAACCTGCGTTTACAGGTGAATGCCGGAGCTGGCAGTTTCAAAAGCCAGTTCAAGAAAGCCGACAAGAGTGGTGCATTGTTTGCGTTGATCCTCGGGGAAGAGGAGCTGGCGCAGCAGATCATCGGCGTCAAACCCCTGCGTGGTCAGGGTGAACAACAAAATATTGCCTGGGATGCTCTGTCCGAGCACCTGGCCTCCTGCGTTGTGCAGGGTTGAAGCTGATTTACAGCCGATTTAGCGAATAGGAGTATTGGGGTGTCAGGTACTGAAGATGATGAACTGGCGGCAATGAAGGACTGGTGGCAGCGCAATGGTAAACCCCTGGTAACAGGTGGCTTGCTGGCGTTGGTAGTGGTGCTTGGCTGGCAGGCCTGGACCAGATACGAAAGCAATCAGTCGCAAGGTGCTTCGGCGCTTTACCAGCAATTGCTGGAAACAGCCCTTACGCCAAGTGGTCAGGCTGACACGGCTCGTGTGGCTGATATCGCCAACAAACTGAAAAGCGAGTTCGGTGGTTCTGCCTACGCCCAGTATGGCAGCCTGTTCGTAGCCAAGGTGGCTGTCGACAATGGCAAGCTTGATGACGCAGTAGCCGAGTTGAAACTGGTGACTGACAAGCCGGCCAGCGATACGCTGGGCGAAATCGCTCGTCAGCGTCTGGCTCGCGTACTGGCTGCACAGAACAAGGCTGACGACGCTCTGAAGCTGCTCGATGGCGATGCTGAAAAGGCATTCCTGGCCAGCCGTGAAGAACTCAAAGGTGACCTGCTGGTACAGCTGGGCCGCACCGACGAGGCCCATGCTGCATACCAAAAAGCCAAATCCGCGCTGTCTGAAGAAGCGGCCGTAGGTGGCTTACAAATGAAGCTCGACGACCTGGCCAAAGGGGATGCGTGACGTGATCCGTTGGAAACATGCAGCATTGCTGGCCCTGGCCATTTTGGCCGCGGGTTGCAGCAGCAACAGCAAAAAGGAATTGCCACCGGCCGAGCTGACCGACTTCAAAGAAGAAGTCGTGCTGCAGAAGCAGTGGAGCCGCTCCATTGGTGAGGGGCAGGGCGAGACCTACAACATGTTGGTTCCGGCTATCGATGGCGACCGTATCTTTGCCAGCGATGTAGAAGGTTACATCGTCTCGATGGACCGCATGAACGGTAATGTCATTTGGGAAAAGGACCTTGAGTTGCCTGTTTCCGGCGCCGTTGGCGTTGGTTACGGCATGCTGATGTTCGGCACCCTGAAGGGCGAAGTCGTTGTGCTGGACTCCAGCACCGGTGAAGAAAAATGGCGCGCTCGCGTGACCAGTGAAGTTCTGGCCCCGCCGTCCACCAATGGTGATGTGGTCGTGGTTCAGACTCAGGATGATCGCGTAGTCGGCTTTGATGCTGCTACCGGCAACCAGCGCTGGATTTACGAAAGCACGCCAGCAGTATTGACCCTGCGCGGCACTGGCGCGCCGATCGTGACCAACCACCTCGCGGTGGCGGGTCTGTCGACTGGTAAAGTGGTCGCACTGGACACCTCCAACGGCGTGCCGGTCTGGGAGCAGCGTGTCGCTGTCCCACAAGGTCGCTCCGAGCTGGATCGCGTCGTTGATATCGACGGTGGTCTGCTGTTGTCCGGTGGTACGTTGTATGTCGCTACCTATCAGGGCCGGGTTGCCGGTCTGGAGCTGGAAAGCGGCCGTGTCATCTGGCAGCGCGACGCCTCGAGCTACTCCGGTGTAGCACAAGGTTTCGGTAGCGTTTATGCCAGCCTGGCTTCCGGTACTGTCGAAGGTATCGACGAACGTTCGTCCTCCGCACTTTGGAGCAACGAAGCACTGGCCCGTCGCCAACTAGGCTCGCCAGAAGTGTATTCCAGCTATGTAGCCGTTGGCGACATGGAAGGCTATCTGCACCTGTTGAGCCAGGTGGATGGTCGTTTCGTGGGCCGCGAGCGCATTGACAGCGACGGCCTGCGTGCTCGTCCGTTGGTAGTGGGAGACATGATTTACGTCTACGGCAACAGCGGCAAGCTGGAAGCCCTGACGATCAAGTAATGACTTGAGGCCTGAGCCTCTAGCGACCCCGTTTCGGCGGGGTTTGCAGCACCTTGCGGTGCTGCTCCGAACTCCGGCCGCTGCCCTGCAGCGGCTTTTGTATTTTCTGAAATAACGAAGTGGAGAGCCGCATGGTTCCCGTAATCGCCCTGGTGGGTCGACCGAACGTCGGCAAGTCCACCTTGTTCAACCGCCTGACCAGGACTCGCGACGCCATTGTCGGCGATCTGTCCGGTCTGACCCGTGATCGCCAATACGGTGAGGCCAAGTGGCAAGGGCGCTCCTACATTCTGATCGACACCGGCGGTATCTCCGGTGACGAACACGGCATGGACGAAAAGATGGCCGAGCAGTCGCTGCTGGCCATTGAAGAAGCTGACGTTGTTCTGTTCCTCGTTGATGCGAAGGCCGGCTTTACCGCCGCTGACCAGATGATCGGCGAGCACTTGCGCAAACGTGGCAAGCGCTCCTATGTGGTTGCCAACAAGGTCGACAACATCGACCCTGAAATGGCCCGCGCCGAGTTCGCGCCGCTGGGTATGGGTGATGCCATCCCGGTCGCCGGTGCTCACGGTCGCGGCATCAGCCAGATGCTGGAAATCGCCCTCAGCCAATTCCCGAAAGACGAAGGGGAAGAGGATGAGGAAGGCGAAGCCGAGGTCGTTGCTGAAGGCCAGGAAGCCAAGCGCATTCCCGGTCCTAGCGAAAAGGACGGTATCAAGATCGCTATTATTGGTCGTCCTAACGTCGGCAAGTCGACACTGGTCAACCGGATGCTGGGTGAAGACCGGGTTATCGTTTATGACGAGCCGGGCACTACCCGCGACAGTATCTACATCCCGTTCGAGCGTAACGACGAAAAGTACACACTGATTGATACGGCCGGTGTGCGTAAGCGCGGCAAGATCCACGAGGAAGTTGAAAAGTTCTCGGTGGTGAAAACCCTGCAGGCCATCAAAGACGCCAACGTTGTGATCTTTGTCATGGACGCTCGTGAAGGCGTGGTCGATCACGACTTGAACCTGTTGGGCTTTGCCCTGGAAGCAGGTCGCGCACTGGTTATCGCCTTGAACAAATGGGACGGCATGGTCCCGAGCGAGCGCGACTATGTGAAGACCGAGCTTGAACGTCGCTTGTTCTTCGTCGACTTCGCGGACATTCACTTTATCTCGGCACTGCACGGCACTGGCGTGGGCAACCTGTACCAATCGGTGCAGAACTCCTTCAAGTCTGCTGTGACCCGTTGGCCAACCAGCCGTCTGACGCAGATTCTCGAAGATGCGGTCAGTGAGCATGCGCCACCGATGGTGGGCAGCCGTCGCATCAAGCTGCGTTACGCTCACCTGGGTGGTGCTAACCCGCCGCTGATCGTGATCCACGGTAACCAGGTCGAGAAAGTACCGAAGTCTTACGTCCGGTACCTGGAAAACACCTACCGTCGTGTGCTCAAACTGGTCGGTACGCCGATCCGTATCGAATTCAAAGGCGGCGAGAACCCGTACGAAGGCAACAAGAACACGCTGACAGACCGCCAGGTCAACAAGAAGCGTCGAATGATGTCGCACCACAAGAAAGCCGACAAAAAGCGTAGAGACAAGCGCTGATAGTATTGCCAGCGTAGGTCTTAAGTGGGAGCTGAGCTTGCTCGCGAAGAACGATGACGCGGTCTGCTTCAAACCGCGTCGTTTGTATCGCGGGCAAGCCCTGCTCCCACAGAGACCGCGCTATTCCGGAGAGCCGGCTTCAGCCGGGAGGGCGTCGGGTGAATCTCTCGCAGATTCTGCGCAACCTAGCAGATCCGCATAGAACCTCGCTTTATGCATCTGGCAGTAAAAAGCTTTCTCAATAAAAGGCGCTAATAGCGCCTTTTTTTATGCGCGCGCTATGGGCTATCCTGCCTGACCCGTGCCGCCGTGGAGCCGGGCGTACAGCAGGAAAAAGGCCCCATGATTGACAGCAAGTTGCCCAATGTCGGCACCACTATTTTTACCGTCATGTCCCAGCTCGCCGCTGAGACGGGCGCGATCAACCTGTCCCAGGGTTTCCCCGATTTCGATGGTCCCCAGGCGCTGCGCGATGCATTGAGTCGTCACGTCGCTGAAGGTCATAACCAATACGCACCCATGACCGGTTTGCCTGCGCTGCGTCAGCAAGTCGCGGCCAAGGTATCGCGCTGCTATGGCCGTCATGTGAATCCGGACACCGAAATCACCATTACACCGGGCGCTACCCAGGCGATTTTCTGCGCGATCCAGGCCGTGATTCGTTCCGGTGACGAAGTGATCGTTTTCGATCCTTGTTATGACAGCTACGAGCCCTCGGTTGAACTGGCCGGCGGACGCTGCGTGCACGTCCAGCTGGACGCAAACGACTTCTCCATCGACTGGCAGAAGCTGCACGATGCGCTGAGCCCCCGCACCCGGATGATCATCATCAACAGCCCCCATAACCCAAGCGGTGCGTTGATCAGCCGGGCTGAACTGGATCAACTGGCTGCACTGATCGCCAACCGGGATATCTACCTTGTCAGTGATGAGGTCTATGAGCATCTGGTATTCGATGGCGTTCAGCATGTCAGCATCCTGAGCCACGAAGAGCTGTATCAGCGCTCCTTTGTAGTCAGTTCATTCGGCAAGACCTATCACGTGACTGGCTGGAAAACCGGCTACGTAGTGGCGCCGCCCGCACTGAGCGCCGAGCTGCGCAAGGTCCATCAGTACGTCAGTTTCTGTGGTGTCACACCGCTGCAATGGGCACTGGCTGACTTCATGGCTGAGCATCCTGAACACGTCGAAGAGTTGCCCGGGTTTTATCAGGCCAAACGTGATTTCTTCTGCGATCAATTGCAGGGTTCGCGCTTTACGTTTGATCGTGTTGGCGGCACCTACTTTCAACTCGTGAACTACGCGCAGATTCGCCCCGACCTCAACGATGTAGAGATGTCGCTGTGGATGACTCGCGAACATGGTGTAGCGAGTATTCCTGTTTCGGTCTTCTACCAAAACCCACCTGAGGGGCAGCGCTTGATTCGGTTGTGCTTCGCCAAACGTGAGGAGACGCTGCGTCAGGCAGCGGAAAAACTATGCGCGATCTGAGTGAGCTGCCGAACCTGAACGTGGCGCTGGTGCAGACCTCTCTGGTCTGGCATGACCGCAAGACCAACCTTGAGCACTTCGCCATGCTCCTGGCTCCCGTCAAGGGGGCTGATCTGGTGATCCTGCCGGAAATGTTCACCACGGGTTTCTCCATGGACTCTGAGACTCTTGCCGAGCCGGAAGCCGGTCCGACATCCAGATGGATGCTGGAGCAGGCCAGGCTACTGGATGCGGTCGTCACCGGTAGCGTTATTATCAAAGCTGCTGACGGAAGTCACCGTAATCGGCTGCTGTGGGCGCGTCCTGATGGTGAGTTGCTGCACTACGACAAGCGTCATCTGTTTCGCATGGCGGGTGAGCATGAGCATTACAGCCCCGGCGAGCGTCAGGTGCAATTTGAACTCAAGGGATGGCGTGTGCGTCCGCTGATCTGCTACGACCTGCGTTTTCCGGTCTGGAGTCGTGACGCCCAGCACACCGACTTGCTGCTCTACACCGCGAACTGGCCGGGTGCCCGACGCTTGCACTGGAACCGCCTGTTGCCCGCCCGGGCAATCGAGAACCTGTGTTACGTGGCAGCCGTGAACCGGACCGGAACCGACGGCAAAGGCTTCGCTTATACCGGTGACAGTCAGGTGCTCGATTTTCAGGGTGAGAGCCTGTTCAACGCCGGGGAGGCCGATGGCGTTTTCGAGGTGACGCTGAATGCCGCGGATCTGGCGGCTTACCGGACAAAGTTTCCGGCTCACCTCGATTCCGATACATTCGAGATACACTAAATCCTTTCAGCGCGGGTGGCGCATGTCGATATAACAGACAGAGATGACTCAATGTTTCTATCTGGAGATCGACATGACCACCATCAACACATCGTCCCTCAACACCTACGCAAGTTCCTTCAGTGTCGCGATCAAAAAAGACGACGCGGCGACTGCTGCGGCCAGTTCGGACGCCACGACTGCGACGGGCGATGAAGCCGGCACTGACAGCACCAAAGTGGCTGCTGGTGGTGCACCTGCGGGTGGGGGCGCGGCGGGGAGTTCGACGTCCGACAGCACTCAGGAAAGTATCAAGAAGCTGCAAGAGCAGATCGAGAAAACCGAGAAGCTGTTGAAAGAGCAACAACAGCAACTGGCTGCTGCGCAAAACGGTAATGCCACTCCTGAGGAAAAAGCCCAGAAGGCCATGGCGATTCAGGCACAGATCTCCAGTACCAACGCGACACTTGCCTCGCAAGAAGCGGCATTGGTGCAACTGACCACATCTGGCGGTATCGACACCACGGCGTGATCATTGCTGAACCGCTTTTATCGAGTGTTTTTCGCCACGTTGAAACGCCTTGAAGCTTCGCTGCTTCCGGGCGGTTTGTGCTGCGTGTCACAAAATCCTCTGCAGTAGCTTCAGTTCTGCCTTGGGCGGCCGATAACGCGCATAACCGCCTAGGAGTCGACCATGACTACAATCAATACCAGTTCATTGGGTCTCTACCCTGCAACGCTGACTGCCACCATCAAAAGCAATGTAGACAAGGCCAGTGAAACCCAGTCTGGCGATTCGGTCCCGAGCAAAATCAACGTCGACTTGCGCGGCAACGTCTATCAGACTGACGATGCAAAAGCAGGTGCGGCAGGTCCATCGAGCCCGGCCCAGGCGGCGATAGAGAATTTGCAGAAGCAGATAAAAGAAGTTCAGAAGCAGCTATTGCGCGAACAGCAGCAATTGGCAGCGGCGCAAAACAGTAAGGGTTCCGAGACCGAGAAGGCTTCGCGAATCATGGCCATCCAGCAGCAGATTTCAGGTACTACTGCGCAGTTGGCGACCATGCAGGCCGCTCTGCTCGATTTGATGAAAGGCAATGTTAAAGCGACCGCCTGATAATTGCGCCTGAATAAAAAGGCCCTGAAGCTTTCACTTCAGGGCCTTTTTTTGTTTGAAATGCCGGCCTGGGCAACAATCAATTGCCCGGCCGTGCAACGCACGTGGGAGCGAATTCATTCGCGAAGGCGGGGTGTCAGACCCTGATCTATTTCAGACCTGCCCCGTTCGCGAATGAGTTCGCTCCCACAAGGTCCTGTTACAGGCTACGAGCCACGCGAATCAGGCCGCCTTGGCTTCTGCCTGGCTCAGCGAACGGTTCAGTGCACTGAAAAGCGCCTTGAAGCTCGCCGTGGTGATGTTCTCGTCAACACCCACGCCGTGGACCGCACGATCGCCGTTCACGCGCAGCTCGATGTAGGCAGCGGCTTTGGCCGTGGTGCCTGCGCCGATGGCGTGCTCGTTGTAATCCATGATTTCCACACCAATTGGCAGGCTCGAGACGAGGGCTTCCAGCGCACCGTTGCCTTTGCCTTTCCAGCGCTGGGTTTCGTCGTTGACGCTGACTTCGGCGTCAACGGCGCTGGTGTTGTTCTCTTCCTGCAAGCGGTGGCTTATCAGTGCGTAGGGCTTGTTGGCCTGCAGGTATTCACGTTTGAACAACGCGTAGATCTGCTGGGCACTCATTTCCAGGCCCAGACGATCGGTTTCGCCCTGAACCACCTGGCTGAATTCGATCTGCATGCGGCGGGGCAGGGAGATGCCGTATTCCTGTTCCAGCAAATAAGTGATGCCGCCTTTACCAGACTGGCTGTTGACGCGGATCACCGCCTCATAGCTGCGGCCGATATCAGCCGGGTCGATCGGCAAATAAGGCACTTCCCACAGCGCATTGTCTTTCTGCTGGGCGAAGCCTTTGCGGATTGCGTCCTGGTGGGAGCCGGAGAATGCGGTGTGCACCAGATCGCCTACGTACGGTGCACGCGGGTGAACCGGAATCTGATTGCACTCCTCAACGACTTTACGAACCCCGTCGATATCGGAGAAGTCCAGTTGCGGGTCCAGACCCTGGGTGTACATGTTCAATGCCACGGTCACCAGGTCCACGTTGCCGGTGCGCTCGCCGTTACCGAACAGGCAGCCTTCAACGCGATCTGCGCCCGCCATCAGGCCCAGTTCGGTAGCGGCAATGCCAGTACCACGGTCATTGTGGGTGTGCAGGCTGATGATCACGCTGTCGCGACGAGTGATGTTGCGGCAGAACCACTCGATCTGATCGGCATAGATGTTCGGGGTAGCGACTTCAACCGTGGCAGGCAGGTTGAGGATGACCTTGTTCTCAGGCGTCGCGTTCCAGACTTCGATGACCGCGTCGCAGACTTCCTTGGCGAACTCCAGCTCGGTGGCGCTGAAGGTTTCCGGAGAGTACTCGAAGGTCCACTGGGTTTCTGGCTGTTCAGCTGCGTACTTAACGAACAGCTTGGCAGCGCTGACTGCGATCTCTTTCACGCCAGCCTTGTCCTGATTGAAGACAATACGGCGGAACGACGGGCTGGTGGCGTTATACAGGTGAACAATGGCCTTCTTCGCGCCACGCAGGGATTCGAATGTGCGGGCAATCAGGTCTTCACGACCTTGGGTCAGCACCTGAATAGTCGTGTCATCCGGGATATGACCGTCTTCGATCAGGGTACGCACGAAGTCAAAGTCGGTTTGCGAAGCTGCCGGGAACGACGCTTCGATCTCCTTGACACCAACGTTGACCAGAGTCTTCCAGAAACGCAGCTTTTTGACTGCATCCATTGGCTCGATCAACGACTGGTTGCCGTCACGAAGGTCCGAGCTGCACCAGATCGGCGCCGCAGTGATGGTTTTGGAAGGCCAGGTGCGGTCAGGCAAATCAATGGTCGGGAAAGCACGGTACTTCTTCGAGGGATCTTTGAGCATTGGCATTGGAGCGAATCCTTTGGGGTACTTATTTTGTATGGGCCGGGAGAAGGCGGCCAACCGATAAAGCGAAAGGCGGGGTGAGGCACATCGATCTAGCCTGGCAGTCGTGCACTGACCAGGCTGAGACAGCGATGTTGCCGCAACAAAATGAGGGTTTGAGAGTTTTTCATAAGGCCAACCGTACCCATTGGGGTGAAAGTTGGCAAGCAGTTGAAAAAAATTGAGAGAAGTTCTCTGGAATTGGTTTTTAGTGGTTATTTATGGCTTGAATCTTTAGTGAATAAATTATTTATTGCGCGAGTTCGTTTCCTTGTAGGAGCTGCCGCAGGCTGCGAAGCGATGGCGCAGGCAAAATCGCTTCGCAGACTGCGGCAGCTCCTACAAAAAACTTTTTACGGCTGAAACGCACCGATGAATATCGCCGGATCGACCCGCGCATCATTCAGGCTGACGTTCCAGTGCATGTGCGGACCTGTGGCCCGACCGGTCGAGCCAACGCGACCTACCACGCCGCCACGTGGCACAGCATCGCCGACTTTCACGTCGATTTTCGACATGTGGCAGAACATGCTGATAAAGCCCTGACCGTGGTCGACGAATACCGTATTGCCGTTGAAGAAGTAATTACCGGTCAGGATCACTTTGCCTGCCGCCGGAGCTTTGATCGGAGTCCCCGCCGGAACAGCGAAGTCCAGCCCTGAATGGGGATTGCGCTCTTCGCCATTGAAGAAGCGGCGTACGCCGAACTTACTGGAAAGAGGGCCTGCCACGGGTTTGTCCAGCGCCAGATTGCTCGGCGTACCGGGGCTGAAGCTGCGATAGGCCTTGAGCTGCTCAGCCAGTTCGCCATCAATGCGTTTCAGGTCATCCGGGTTGGGATTGACCTGACGCTGGTTTTTCAAGGTGATGCGCTGTTCAGGGTACTTCTTGTTACCGACGACAAAGTTCAGGGTGCGATTGCCGCTGGCATCTTTTGCTATCAGTTTCTGCGCGCCTGGTTTAACCGTCAGAGGCACGCCAACAATCGCCAGCCAGCGAACGCCTTGTTCCTTGACCACCAGCACCGGTTTGCCGTCGTACGTGGCGGTTGGTGCCTGCGCGGCATTGCCCAGATCAACCACTGCCACGCCACCAGGCACCGGCTTGTTCAGCAGTCGGGTGATGTAACTGTCAGCGTGGGCGGGCAGGCACAGGCAAAGAGCGAACAAGGGAGCGAGAAAACGCAGCATCAATAATCAATCCAGAAGAGAAAGGGTGACAGGCGTCAGGTGATTGTCTTCGACCCGCACTTGCAGTTCGCCTTCGCCAAGTCGGGCGGTTAGACGCTGGCCAGTGCGGGTTTGTGCTGCGTTGCGAATCGCATGACCGCGCTCGTCGAGCAAAATGCTGTAACCCCGACCCAGCGTCGCCAGCGGGCTGACCACTTGCAGGGTTTGTACTTGGGTTTGCAATTGCAGACGGCGGGTTTTTAGCGTGTCGCGCATGGCTTTCGGCAGGCGCTCAGCCAGCACGTCCAGACGCTGGCGCAGAAACGCCAAGGTTCGGCCGGGATGCTGCGCCGCGAGACGGCTTTCCAGATGAGCGAGCCTGACTTGCCGCTTGTGCGTTTGCTGATCGAAGGCCCGGCGCATGCGCATGTCCAGATCATCCAGACGTTGGGCTTGCTGACGCAGACGTTCGCCGGGATGCCGCAAACGACGGGAGACGCCTTCCAGACGCAGTCGCTCACGCATGAGCTTGTCTTTTATGCGGCTGACCAGTCGACGATGCAGGTTGTCGACGCGGCGATGCAGGTCGCTGGAGTCGGGGGCCAGCAGTTCAGCGGCAGCGGAAGGCGTGGGGGCGCGAACGTCCGCTACAAAGTCACTGATGGACACATCGGTTTCGTGGCCGACGGCGCTGACGATGGGTGTTACACAGGCGTCGATGGCCCGTGCGACCGCCTCTTCGTTGAAGCACCACAGGTCTTCCAGCGAGCCTCCGCCGCGGGCGAGGATCAGCGCATCGAAACCGCGTGAATCCGCCAGCTTTAAAGCACGCACAATCTGGTTGATGGCTTCGCGGCCCTGGACTGCGGTGGGGATCAGGGTCAGCTCCACCTGAGGCGCACGACGCCGGAAGACGCTGATGATGTCGCGGATCACGGCGCCGGTCGGTGAACTGATAATGCCGATGCGCTGCGGATGCAGGGGCAGGGCGACTTTGCGCTCGGCGCTGAACAGTCCTTCGGCGCTGAGTTTTTCTTTCAATGCGTCGAAAGCCAGCCGCAGTGCGCCGTCACCCGCAGGTTCTACGGTATCGAGAATCAACTGATAGTCGCCGCGACCTTCAAACAGTGAAACCTTGCCGCGTACCTTGACCTGCAAGCCGTCCTTCAGTGCCTGACGAACCCGAGCGGCGCTTTGCCGGAACAGTGCACAACGCACCTGAGCCCCGGAGTCCTTCAAGGTGAAGTACACGTGACCGGATGCCGGGCGCGAAAGGTTGGAGATTTCCCCTTCAACCCAGATATTGCTGAACACATCCTCCAGCAACACCCGGGCACGGCCGTTGAGCTGGCTGACAGTAAGGACTTCCCGGTCGAGGCCGAGTCTAGCGAAGGGGTCTTTGATCATGGTGGGCATGATAAAGGCAATGCGCAGCAAGCGCACGACGGGAAATACATGTCTGCCTGATACGCCGCCATCGCGGCCTTGCGGAGCTGGTGCGCCCCCCGTTCTGTAGGAGCGCACGAGCACCGCGAGGCCGCGATGGCGGTCTACCTGATATACCGCCATCTCGATGTCACGCTGTCCTGTGCTGCTTGGTCACTGACACCGACTTGACCTGAGCCGCTAGGGGATTAAGCTGCCAACCCCCGCACACATCAGCAAAAGATCGCCATGAACAGCCAAAGCATTATTGTCCCGCAGATTTCCGGTTTTCCCGGCCGTGAAGCCCGGGCGCGTCTGATTCTGCGCTGGCTGGTCAAGCTCAATGTCGTCGAGCCGGAGCTGACCACTTGCGGGCGCACCTATAACAAAATGGCCTACGCCATTGCGCCCGGCGCCCGTGCAGTCGTCGAAAACCCTGATGCTCTGCCATTCGGTCAGCCGGTCAATGGGCTGGAGATCGTCACCAAACGCTGCATCTATACCCCGCTCAAGGATTTCGCTGAAGAGGCCGGCTGCCCGGAGTGCCGCAAGGAAATCGGTGAAGCGCTGTTCGACAGTCTTGAGGACTGGATGCCAGGCCACACCGATAACTTCATCTGCCCGGAATGCCGCCATGAAGACGACATTAACGGCTTTCTGTTTCTGCAGCCGTGCGGCTTTTCTAACCTGGGCTTCATCTTTAATGACTGGCTCGACGCGCCGTTCAAACAGAGCTTTCTGGATGACTTCGCCGAACGTCTGGATCGTCCCGTTTCTTTCGTCAAAGTACGTCTATAACGCTCTGTGATAATTGTCTAAGGTTTACATTGAGCCGACGGGGGTGTCTGGGTATAATGGCGCGCTTCCAATTTCCCGCTCGGGAGCCCCCGCGATGCTGCGTATCAGCCAAGAAGCACTTACTTTCGACGACATTCTCCTTGTGCCCGGTTATTCCGAGGTACTTCCTAACGAAGTCAGTCTGAAAACCCGTTTGACCCGTGGCATCGAATTGAACATTCCGCTGGTCTCCGCTGCCATGGACACCGTGACTGAAGCCCGTCTGGCAATTGCCATGGCTCAGGAAGGCGGTATAGGTGTAATCCACAAGAACATGACCATCGAGCAGCAAGCTGCCGAAGTCCGCAAGGTCAAGAAGTTCGAAGCCGGTGTCGTGAAAGACCCGATCACCATCCAGGCTGACGCCACGGTTCGTGACCTGTTCGAACTGACCCGTCTGCACAACATCTCAGGCGTACCTGTCCTGCACAATGGCGACCTGGTCGGCATCGTGACCTCCCGCGACGTACGCTTTGAAAATCGTCTGGATGTGCCTGTTCGCGAAGTGATGACGCCTAAAGAGCGTCTGGTCACTGTTCGCGAAGGCGCTGACAAGAACGAAGTGCGCGAACTGCTGCACAAGCACCGTCTGGAAAAAGTCCTGATCGTCGACGCCAATTTCGCGCTCAAGGGCATGATGACCGTCAAGGACATCGAAAAAGCCAAGGCTTATCCGCTGGCCAGCAAGGACGACCAGGGTCGTCTGCGCGTTGGCGCGGCGGTCGGCACCGGCAAAGACACCGGCGAGCGTGTGACTGCATTGGTTGCAGCGGGCGTTGACGTAGTGGTTGTCGACACCGCTCACGGTCACTCTAAAGGTGTGATCGATCGCGTTCGCTGGGTCAAAGAGAACTTCCCGGAAGTGCAGGTCATCGGCGGCAACATTGCTACCGGCGCTGCTGCCAAGGCACTGGTTGCCGCTGGCGCTGACGCAGTCAAGGTCGGTATCGGCCCGGGCTCGATCTGCACCACGCGTATCGTTGCCGGTGTCGGCGTGCCGCAAATCAGCGCCATCGCCAACGTATGTGCTGCCCTTGAGGGCACTGGCGTTCCATTGATCGCCGACGGCGGTATCCGTTTCTCCGGTGACCTGTCCAAAGCCATCGTGGCCGGTGCTTCCTGCGTGATGATGGGCTCGATGTTTGCCGGTACTGAAGAAGCGCCAGGCGAAATCGAACTGTTCCAGGGTCGCTCCTACAAGGCTTACCGCGGTATGGGTTCGCTGGGCGCCATGTCTCAGGCTCAGGGCTCCTCCGACCGTTACTTCCAGGATTCGTCCGAAGGAGCCGAGAAGCTGGTGCCGGAAGGTATTGAAGGCCGTGTTGCCTACAAGGGCTCGCTGGCTGCAATCATCCATCAGCTGATGGGCGGCCTGCGTTCCTCCATGGGTTACACCGGCAGCGCTGACATCGAAGAGATGCGTACCAAGCCTGAATTCGTGCGTATCACCGGTGCCGGTATGGCTGAATCCCACGTCCATGACGTGCAGATCACCAAGGAAGCGCCGAACTATAGGGTCGGCTAAAGCCGACCAGCTATAAGCTCCAAGCTTCTAGCTGCAAGCGATGGCTGTGGTGACACAGCCATCGCATACATCCCGATTAGCTTGCAGCTTGCGGCTTGAAGCTCGCAGCTGCTCTTCAGAGCCTTTTCCATGTCCCTCGACATTCACGCCCACCGTATCCTGATCCTCGACTTCGGTTCCCAGTACACCCAGTTGATCGCCCGTCGCGTGCGTGAAATCGGTGTTTACTGCGAACTGCACCCGTTCGACATGGACGACGAAGCGATTCGCGAATTCGCTCCAAAAGGCGTGATCCTCGCCGGCGGCCCCGAGTCCGTACACGAAGCCGACAGCCCGCGCTGCCCGCAAGCGGTATTTGACCTGGGCGTGCCGGTTTTCGGTATCTGCTACGGCATGCAGACCATGGCCGAGCAGTTGGGCGGCAAGGTTGCAGGTTCTGAGCTGCGCGAGTTCGGCTACGCGCGCGTTGACGTAGTCGGCAAAAGCCGTCTGCTCGATGGCATCGAAGACCATATCGACGCCGATGGCCTGTTTGGCCTCGACGTATGGATGAGTCACGGTGACAAGGTCACCAAGCTGCCTGAAGACTTCCACATTCTGGCCAGCACCCCGAGCTGCCCGATTGCCGGTATGGCTGACGACGCTCGCGGTTACTACGGCGTGCAGTTCCACCCGGAAGTGACCCACACCAAGCAGGGCGGTCGCATCCTGTCGCGTTTCATCCTCGACATCTGTGGCTGTGAAGCGCTGTGGACCCCTTCGAAGATTGCTGAAGACGCTATCGCTCAGGTTCGCGCTCAGGTCGGTACTGACAACGTATTGCTGGGTCTTTCAGGCGGCGTTGACTCCTCTGTTGTGGCTGCGTTGCTGCACAAGGCGATCGGCGACCAGTTGACCTGCGTATTCGTTGACAACGGCTTGCTGCGCTTGCATGAAGGCGAGCAGGTCATGGCCATGTTCGCCGAGAACATGGGCGTCAAGGTTATCCGCGCCAACGCTGAAGATCAGTTCCTGAACAATCTGGCTGGCGAAAGCGACCCGGAGAAGAAGCGCAAGATCATCGGCCGTACCTTCATCGACGTGTTCGATGCCGAATCCTGCAAGCTGGACAACATCAAGTACCTTGCCCAAGGCACCATCTACCCGGACGTGATCGAGTCGGCTGGCGCCAAGAGCGGCAAGGCTCACGTGATCAAGTCGCACCACAACGTGGGCGGCCTGCCGGAAGAAATGAACCTCAAGCTGGTCGAGCCACTGCGTGAACTGTTCAAGGACGAAGTGCGTCGCCTCGGCCTCGAACTGGGTCTGCCATACGACATGGTTTACCGTCACCCATTCCCGGGCCCGGGCCTCGGCGTGCGGATCCTCGGTGAAGTGAAAAAGGAATACGCCGACCTGCTGCGTCGCGCTGACCACATCTTCATCGAAGAACTGCGCAAAGCCGACTGGTACCACAAAGTCAGCCAAGCGTTCGTGGTATTCCAGCCAGTCAAATCGGTTGGCGTTGTAGGCGATGGCCGTCGTTACGCGTGGGTCGTTGCACTGCGCGCCGTAGAAACCATCGACTTCATGACCGCACGTTGGGCGCACCTGCCTTACGAGCTGCTGGAAACCGTCAGCGGCCGGATCATCAACGAGATCGAAGGCATTTCTCGTGTGACCTACGATGTGTCGAGCAAGCCGCCTGCGACTATTGAGTGGGAGTGACCCCTACAGCGCTGCATGAAAAAACCGGCTTTTGCCGGTTTTTTTTGCTCGCGATAATGGCTTACTGTCGCTATTGAAAGAGCCGTATTGTGTTCGTAGCAGCGCTCTGTCGGTAGCTGGATATCATCAAGCACGGAAGGCCAGAATGAAAGTACTCACAGATGATGAGATTGGCGTTGCATACGCACAGGTAGTAATAAATTAATGATCTGAGCGGGCCTCTTGATAATAGAGTGGGAGTAAGTTTTTTAGTAACTATCTGATTTTTGTTAAAAATAAGATTGGATAGTGATTTTACTGTTTCATCAATGGCGTTTTTCATGGTGCGCATGGTAGGAATCAGCAGTGAAGTGCCGCGATACCATGTTCGGCACTAGTGATGCCAGCATGGTGTCGAGAGTATTAATTCTGCAAATGTGGTTAAGAACTGAATGCCACTGTGCAATACTCTTTCAATCCCGCCTTGTAAATTTTGACAAAAAGTTTTGTGAGCGAACTTTGTATTCTTTATTAAGCAAGTTTAAAACATTCGTTAGGAACACATACAGATTCCCCTCGAAATAATCTTCAATGAAAGATGTTTCCTGCCCGAACGGAGGATCTACATATTCCAGACCTTCCGGGGTTGTGTGATTTTTAATATATTTCTTTATTTGTGCTTTTAGGAAAAATACATTAAGCAGGTTGCGTTCATCGATGTAGCTCTTAACTATTTGGTCTAGGCCCAAAGGCGTAAACTGCGCCTTCTCATCATCTGTCAGGAACTCCCCGACACCTTCTCCCAAATCATAAATGAAGTCAGTTATTAATCCGTATGCCATAACTCTAGTCTCATGTTTATGGAAAAAGCAGTTACTATGAAGTATGACATAATGTTGTACTCAAAAAAATTAATCACTGCATAAAATTTAGGTCAGAATACTAGCTGAATTTCAGCACGAATTACCAACCCGACCTGTGTTTAGGTTGGTCGAACGTTGAGAGGTAGTCATGAGGCTTGCCAGTTGAAAGGCGTATCTGATGGTAGGCGAGCAAGCATCAGTCATGATTGGAATGTTATATTTCATGGTGTCTACATTGACTGTGCTAATCGCTACTTTCGACGGTCGATACCATGTCGACTTAGCAGGGAAGGGCATGGATCCATGACTGCCACGTTGATATAAAAAAATAAAAATTTGGGGGTACAGATGAATCGCCTATCTCATGCAGCAGCCTTCGCAACCGCCATGATGATCGTTGCAGCACCAGCCCAAGCCCGTATTACAAAACTGGAGATCCTGCGGACCGAACCCGCTTTCGGAGGCGAAAGCTTTGGGAAAGCCGGGGCTTACGAGCGCGTCTTGGCGCGCGCTTATGGTGAGTTAGACCCGGGAGCTTCGGGAAACAAGATTATTCAGGACATCGAACTTGCACCACGCAACAGCCGTGGAATGGTTGAATATACGACTGATGTTGCAATTCTGCGTCCCGCTGACGTGGCTAAATCGAATGACACTCTTCTGTTTGATGTGCCAAATCGAGGCTCCAAGCGGGCGATGTTATTGTTCAATGCTGATATGCGGGGTAACCCAGCAGCGGTCAACAACATCGAAGTCGCTGGGGACGGTTTTCTACAACGGCTGGGTACGACGGTGATCTCGTTTGCCTGGCAGGGGGACGTTGCCCCAGGTGACAACCGCATGATGGTGCAATTACCGACGGCCATAAATACGGATGGGTCGCCCGTAACAGGTGTGGTGCGCAGTGAGTTGACCACGCTCTCACCGACCGTCAGCCTTAACCTGTCCGCAGGTTGGTTTACCTCCACGCCTCCTCATACAAGCTACAAAACTGTTGAAACCGACAATACCAAAGCGCTCGCGAATGGCTTTCGCCCGACGTTGACGGTGCGTTCGCGGGCAAATGCGCCCAGGCAGGAGATTCCAGCGAGTGACTGGAGTTTTGGTGATTGCAAAACGCCGAATGAAACCCGGATTTGCCTATCCGCCGGTTTTCAGCCTGGCAAGCTTTACGAGTTGATTTACCGGGCCAAGGAACCTGCGGTAATGGGTATTGGTTTTGCTATAGCGCGGGATGTCGGTGCGTTTTTCCAGCAGGCTGAGCATGACGATGCAGGTGTGCCCAACCCTGTAGTGCACGGACATAACGTCAAGTCGATTATCACGGGCTCGTCACAAGCCGGGCGATTCATCCGCAGCATGATCGCGCTGGGTTTCAACCGCAGCGAGGAAGGTCATCAGGTCTATGATGGTGCGATGCCGCATATTGGTGGGGGCCTGATGCCTCTCAACATCCGGTTTGCTCAGCCAGGTCGGGCTTGGGGCCAGCAGGTGGATCACGACTATCCTGCTTACGACTTTCCGTTTACCTATGGGCGGGAGACCGATCCAATTACCGGGCGCTCGCAAGGTTTGCTGGATCGCTGCAGCGATAACAATACTTGCCCTCGCATATTCCACATGGCAACGGCCCTTGAGCTTTGGGAGGGACGCCAGTCGCTCGGTCTTACCGATCCACTCGGCTTGCGCGATGCCCATGAACCGGAAAACGTCCGCACTTTTATTATGGCAAGTACGCAGCATGCACCGCCGTCTTTGCCACTCCCGGCTAACCCACCCTTTGGACTTTGCCAGGTTCAATCAAATCCCAATCCACACATCTGGACAATGCGCGCAGCGTTCATCAACCTCGTTGGTTGGGTTCATGATGAGACAACGCCACCCGCTTCGATAAAACCTTCTGTGGCAAGCGGCACCCTCGTGCCGGCGGACAGAGTCAGTTTCCCGCTCATCCCCGCGACCAATTATGGTGGCGTTCCGCGCCCGGCGCTCCGCTACACCGGTGCTGTCAATAGCCTGCAGGTGCTTTATTTTGGTCCGGATTATCGTCCAGAAGACAGCTCTGGCATTCTCACCAGCGAGCCGCCGCAACCGGGTGTTGGTAGTTACGGCATCCTGGTGCCGCAAGTAGATTCAGACGGAATTGATGTGGGTGGCGTTCGGGATGTGTATCTGGGGGCTCCCATCGGGACTTACACGGGGTGGAACACCTTCCGGCCCGAGTTTTTTGATGGTGGCTTTTGCAACTTCCAAGGCAGCTTCCTCCCATTTGCCGCGACGAAGGAAGAGCGAATCGCGGCCGGAGATCCTCGCCTTTCCCTGGAGGAACGCTACCCCACCAAGGAGGCTTATGTGTCTGCGGTGAGTAAAGCAGCAGACTCGCTGGTTGAAGGGCGGATGCTGCTTCCTGAAGACCGTGAGCGGCTTGTAAAGGAAGCACAGGAGAAAGGTATGCGTACGGGGCCTTGAGAAGAGTTGATCATCCCTGACCTTGCCGCCTGACTGACCTCGACGCCAGGTCTAGGAAAAAAAAGCCCTGAAGCCCGTGTAGTTGCGGGCTTCTGGCTTTTTGGATCGGCAAATGCGACAAGCACGCAACACGTTTGACGGCGAGGGGCTCATTGGCTTGTGCTGCGCGGCGCTTGCAATAATACTTTACGGACAAAGCCTGCATTGGAGAAAAGGGGTGAGTGAAGATCATTGCCAACTATTTAAAGGCGCACCACTATCGGCTCTGCAACCTGCCGGAGGATATTATGAATAAAAAGCTGGAAAAAGCTGTAAAGGACTACTATCGCAGCTCTTCTTCAGGAGCCTTTAGGTATCCTGATTCAATGGATGTCCTGCTTGAAAATAATATGATTTTTCCAGCAGAAGAAATCGAACATGACGAATTGATAGAAAGACTTTTCCAGGAAAAGCAAAAAGCAACGAAAGAAAGCGTCGTCGAGTCTTTTCTCGTGGGGCTTGAGAAAGGCCAGCCAGAAAAAAGAGCTGCGATTTCGGCCTACGCTGTTGCGTTTAACTTTCCAATGCATACCTTCCAGTCGACTGAACATTTTCAGTGTAAAATCTGCGGTTTAATCAAGAAAAAAACAAGAAACTTTACTCTTTGGAATCTGGGTCGACACAGTTTAGGGGCGACTATTAACGGAAACCCTGAGCAGTTGTATTTTTCGTTACGAGAGCATAACAAAGCTCCTTCAGAAAAAGTTGAATCCATTGAGTTCTTACAAAAAATGTTAACGGTTATCAGGCAGTCGGACCCTGAAGAAAAGCCAGTGACACTGGAGAAAAAAATCAGAAATATACCTGGGTCCATGTTGAATAAGGAACTCTGCAGAGGGTTGCTGGATTTGTTAGGTCATATTGGAGTTTTGGAAAGCCCAGATCATAAAGGTTTGATTCACAAATGGACATATCTGGGGCTTGCACCGAGGAAGTCTCATTCAACAGATTGGAGTTATCCTGTGGATTTTTGGAAAGGCATATATGGGGTTAATGAGGAGGCGGTAGAGTTTTGGTTTGGTGATTATCTTAAGCACTTTAGTTAAAAAAATGAAAGTAAGACATGGCCGAGGTCTTTGATTTTAGTCTCAAGTCTGATCAGTTTTTTGACGCGGTTGTATTAATTTCTGTTTTATTTAGTGGAGTGGGCGTGTGGCTAAATTTTCTATTTTAAAAATATTTGAGTATTATCCTGAGCGATATTGGTTTAAACACGAGATGTTGGCAGGTCAGGATTCGATCTCTTTGAAAACTGGGATGGAGATAACGGAAGAGTTGAAGATCGAGTTTACGCTAACTTCAAAAGTCAGTGTTGATGCACTCCTTAAATATGATTTTTTCTTCAGCAGTGGACCTAACTTCATCAGCCCTAGATTTCATCAGTTGTTATTAAAAGCCCAAGTCTCGGGTATTCAGTTTCTTGACGCAGACGTATTTATAGCGGGTAAGAGGTATGAAGGTTATAAGATTTTCAATGTCACTTCAAAGCATAGCGTATTTGACAAGGAAAAATCTAAAAGCCGACCAATTGTAAGCTATCTGCCAGATGGCCCTAAGATTTATAATGAGATTGTGCTGAGAGATGATGTTGAATTGGTCGTGGATGTTTTCAGAGCTGAAGAGGATTTTACGGTTGTGTTGGTCTCTGAACGAGTGAGGGAGCTGTGCGAGCTTAACAAGGTTCGTGGATTACAGTTTATAGATCGTTTGTCTTAGGCCTGACGCCCATGGTAGGTATTCTTCTATACGAAATCGATTCACCCTGTTAATGGGTTTGTATTCGACGACGGTGATGAGTTTTCCATGAAAAGTGTGTCAAATAGAAACTAATAAAGGATTTGGGAGTCTCAAGCTTTCGGGCAGCGGTAGGTAAAGACAATGATATCTGACAAGTTGATAAGCTTTTTCAAGATTCAAGGTTGGTGGTA
The DNA here is from genome assembly GCF_021147825.1 of Pseudomonas quasicaspiana. Classification (NCBI taxonomy): domain Bacteria; kingdom Pseudomonadati; phylum Pseudomonadota; class Gammaproteobacteria; order Pseudomonadales; family Pseudomonadaceae; genus Pseudomonas; species Pseudomonas quasicaspiana. Next base: position 60,708 of record NZ_JAGTPI010000018.1, on the reverse strand, counting down.
TGACGATGCCAGCGCAGATTATAAGGTAGAGCTGGAAAAGCTGGGTGTTGATCCGTCATCAGACTTCGCTCGGTTCTATCTGCATGTTGAGGACGGTCCGACGTTCATGCAGCATGGAAAGGAAATATATCAGGTGTGCTGGTTTTCCAAAAATACCGATTTTGATCTTGCGTTGAAGGACACGCATGAAACCTTAGGGCTTCCACAGGCGTATATACCACTGGATAGCTTCGAAGGTGAAAGTGGCTATTTTTATAATAGAAGCACTGGAGAGGTGCTTCGTGTTTCTTTGGGAAATGAGCTTTTGGACTTCAGAGAGGGGCGGCTCAAGCCTCAATGGGAAAATTTTAACGATTTCCTGGAATTCTATTTTGAGCTGGCGTGATGGGGCCATTGCTATGAGGATGTTGACATGAGAGATTCATACATAGTCAGCTATGAACCCGACGGTGAGGGTGCACCCTATTTTTTTGATAGTAAATGGGTTCCTGACCTCCCAGCATTTCACTTCCCGAGTGAGAATCCCTTAGAAAGCACCTTGAGTACGCGCTATCGCGTAATGGCTGATACTCCAACACTAACTGCCGATTGGTTGCCGGATCATTTTTTGGCATCTAAAAGCTTTCTGAGAATTTGCGACCAGCTTGCATGTTCTTATATCAGTCGCCCTGTTGATATTGATCTTCAAGGAACAGCTTGTGGTGAAGCGTACTTTTTCTTTGTTCCTTCTGAAAGAGTAAATGCAATGAACACGAAAAAATCGGTGTTCACCCTTGATGAAAACCCCAAGATCGATGGTAGCAAATCAATCAGCCCTGTCTACGAGCGTATAGACAAATTGGAAGTGTCAGATGATGTGGAATCACACCTTTTCTACTTTAATGAAATAGCCGAGATAGTATGCTCGACTGATTTTCGTAATGAATGCATCAGAAAAAGCATTTCAGGCTTGAGCTTTACACTGATAGACGAGCACTATCAGTATGCGCCATGGGATGATTTATAAATCATGAAGTATGCTAAAGAGCATGTTTTGGACCATCACATCAACCTGTAGGCAGATATATGAGTATAGGATTGGCTATTTACGGGGTGGATGATGTCAGCCCGGTTGCAGTGTTTGAAATGGCCCAGCGGTTTTTTGAGAAGCTGAACTATCCTGTCACGGCAGCGGCATTTCATAAAAGAATCGCCCCAACAGCAGATGGAGAGAGTCTAGACTTCGTAGAGGTGGAACCTGATGAGTTCAGAACAGCGCTGACTGTCGGGGAAGCAAACGATTTCAGAATATACAGTGAAGCAGGTAATAGTGACCCTTGGTTCAGCTCCTTCGGTTATACAACCGAAAGTTTTGGTAATTTTTTCTGCATAGACGCGCAGTCGGAAGAGTGCTTTGAAGCTGCTCAAGATAAATTCACCTGCTTTGTCGATGAGATAGCACTGGAGGTGAATTTCACGTACGCGATTATTTATAACGTAGAGAAAGTCTCGGACGCCGTGTGGTACGCTCGCGGCACAAACATGAAGACGCTATTTCCTTTTGAGAGTCCAGTCGCTTTTTCTCACGATACGCCTGGGTTGTATGAAGGTGAACGCACGTATGAAAAAACAAAGCTTAGAATGGTTTATCCGGTAAATTATTTAAATAAAAACCATATGTCTATATGCGTCGATAATACTCCTCTACCTGAATGGATCGCTATGAATCCGGAGCGGGGTACGTTGATGAATATTTCCGAAAAAATACGCTGGACAGTGCCGGCGAGCGCTCTGCTTGAGGTGAATAACTCTTGTGGGCAGTCCGGGGCTTTACTGGCCTGGATGCCGGAGAAGATAAAGAAAAGGCCGAAGTTACCTTAGGTTCTGGATTTTACTGATTTGGTAACTATAAATGGAGAGCTGTAGTGGTGAAATATAACTCAGGGGATGTCTTTCTGATTCCCGTCAGCTCTGGAGGATTTGCTGTTTGTCAAATAATATGCGCGTTCCGGGACCGTTTCAAAAGAGTGTTCTCTTTTGGGGTTTTGAGCGTGACTGATGATGACAGCAAGGTTGATCTACTGGACAACGAGTTTCTCTACTTCAAGAATTTCAGAGGCCCGGAAAATATCATATTCACCTCTGCTGAAAACCTTAAAAAAGGAAAGTGGAAAATCGTCGGAAATATCCCGCTTAACGCCGAGAAAACAAAGCTGAAATATTTTAGAGATGCGGGTGCTTTATACCTTGACGATGAGTTTCTGGAGATGTTGGAGTTTCCTAGGTACAAAGAATTCAATGTGTTGGCGGTGGCTGGGTATGAATTGGTTAACAGTTATCTAGAGCAGTTTTTTGATAAGCCTAAGTGAGAAGCCTAAAATCGACATAGGGATAATATAGATATGCCTATAGTTTATAAGAAAGGTTTGCAAAAAACTGACCTGGATTTTATAGAGTCAGAACTTCACAGATCGTTGTCGGCTGATTACAAGGATTTTTTGATGAGAATGAACGGCTGTTATCTGTCAGCGCCTGACTACGCGCAGATACCTTTGACCGCTGTTGATGAAGGTGCGGTAAGTTTTGACAGGTTTTTTGGCTGGCTGCCGCTCGATGAATGTAATGATCTCATACAGTTCAATAACGAGTTCGTCGGCGAGGTCGATTTTCTAAACAACGCAGTGGTTATTGGTGAGGATGGCGGAGGGAATCCTTACGTGATGGTCGATGAGGGCGAGGGCGTTCGTGCCGGTATTTACTACTGGGATCGCACTCATCTGCATGATTCCAACACGAACAACCATTTTGATATCGCTGAGGTAGAGGATTGCGGAAACCTGTTTTTCATTGCTTCTGGTTTTAGTGAATTTTACAGGTTGATTTTGCAGTGCGTAGGGGCGTCACCAGAATTTTTGGAGGGGGTTTGATAGATGGACGCGAAGATCGCCGTTGAATTGGTTTGCGCAAGCCTGCTCGGAGAACACGCCATTCCGGTGAAGATCCGTACCAGACACCGTGTAACTGAAGAAGAAGTCAATGAACTGTTCCTGGCGATTGATTTTTTAATCAGACATTACAGAGAACAGGACACGGTTCCCAAGAACCTGGCGCTTGCTTTTGTAGATATATATGCTGGCTTCAGTGTTGCCGAAGGGTTCTATAGCGACGATGAGATCAAGCGATATGAAGATATCGGAATAGCTCTTCAGGAAAAAGCATACGATTTATTCGAAGGGGCTTGAGATATTATCTTGAGTGAAGCGAAGCGCCGCGCTTGGACTCCACGTAGACGCCCATGTTGAATCCGTTAAGCGAGGTCTGAAATCGCAGAAGCATTGATGCTGCACCAAGCCAGGATTTCGTATTATGATCTGGGAATGGAACGATCTGTCGTGGAGGTTTAGGTCAAGACGTTCGTTGGCAAAGATGTTTAAAACATGTGCTTGATGCAGGAGTGATTCATGGGCAAGGAAAATCGTATTTTTTTTGAAGCCGAGTTGCAAAAGGAACTCAAACTGATCAAGTGCGAGGATCTGGTAGTTACGGCAGTTAAAAGAGGTCTGAAATTTCGCTTTGAAAAGAAGCTTGTTGCGGAGTTTTATTTTCAGTATCTGATGAGCTCACACTCATTTATTCTGCTTGGGCGTGTCTTTGGAGGGCCCATTTTTGACGGTATGTCCAAAATAGAGGTGCCTTACAAAAGTAACCTGGGCAGTGAGGCGTGTTTCTCCTTTATTTCCTCAGCAAAACAAGATAAAAAATTTAGTCCCAAAATTGACGGCGATATAGCTGTTCCTCGCCCTGAGCAGGCGAGTGACGTGTGTAAGCATATTCGTAACAGGCTGGAGGAATATTATATCCCTTTGATCGTCGGCTGCGTATTGCCGAAGGAGCGTACTATTGATGATGTTTTATACGCGCCGAGAGACTATTCCTATCCTGCTGCATTTATTCATTGCGCGGTTGCCTGTGATCCAACGATATTAAAAGATGGCATGAAAGAGAAACTGAAATCCAACAAGAAAATTATCAAAAATAAAGCTTTTGATCTTAAGCTTTTAGATTTTGACGTTTCGTAATGTTCGAGGTCCAGGCGCTCCCAGGACGGCACGACGCACCTGGCACCGCCAAGCCAACAGTCTTGCATCAGATTGAAAGTCGAACACATGACGAATTCACGGCTGAGCTGTTCAACGCCGCATCAGAAAGCCCGCATCCTCGCGGGCTTTCTGCATTTTTGAGACTGCGAAATTTTTATCCGAGACCGACGATCAGCCCAGTCTCCCAAGACAAGCCTATTGAGTTCCCATTTCTATAAGCGTACAGTCGTGTTCACTTATAGAGAGGAAGCCGTCATGACACCCAATAGAAGCGCTTCTCTGGCTCACGCGCCGATCAAACCGTTAATCGGCAGTCGTGTTCTCAATGGCAAGGATGATTTGCTGTCTGGCGGACTGGCCAGTGAAATACGCGATCTATTGGCCGAGCGTGGCGTGCTGGTTTTTCCGCAGGTCAGCTTCACTGATGCCGAGCAGATAGCGTTCACACAAACGCTTGGGGTTTTCTCGCCGGAAATCAGCGATGGTCAAGGCGTCACCAAGATCACTCTGGATGCGAAGGAAAACCCGGCCGGTGCCGAGTTTCTTAAAGGGTCACTGTATTGGCACATCGACGGCACGCGCAACGAGTCGCCGATTCTGGCTTCGTTGCTGTCTTGTAAGGTGACGGCGACGTGGGGTGGCAACACGGGTTTCTGTAATACCTACGCTGCTTACGAAGCCTTGTCCGAAGCTGACAAGCAACGCTACGAGGAGATGCGGGTCATTCACGCGCCCTGGGCGTCGTTGCTGTATTACGAGCCGGAACCCAGTCTGAAGAAGCTGCAGGCGATGCAGGCCATCGGTGAGAAAGAAATACCGCTGGTATGGAAGCATCGCTCTGGGCGCAAGTCGTTGATTCTCGGCTGCACGGCGCTGCAGGTCACCGGCTTGAGTGTTGCGCAAAGCGCGCAAGTTCTGGTTGGCCTTCGGGAGTGGGCGACTGCGGAGCCTTTCAGTTATAGCCATGAATGGCAGGTGGGGGATCTGGTGATCTGGGACAACACCGGCACCATGCATCGCGCGGAGGCTTACGATCCGGGCTGCTCACGCATGATGCATCGCACAAAACTGGAGGGTGAAGAGCCGTTCGAGTAACGCGGTCGATGCGGGCTCTTCAAGCTCGCGGTGCATTAGCGAGGTGCGGCACCTTTGAGAAACATGTCTACGGCTGTTGTCACCATTTCTTCTATTTCAGCGTGGGTCATGGGCGCCGGGTTCTGTTGGAAAAGCCGCTCTTCGGGCTCGGATGTAATCAGCGAAAGAAACTGTTTCGCCCTGACCCTTGGATTGCCCGGTCTTATTTCACCGCTTTCGATAGCAGCAGACATGAGCGAAGCGAGCGCGTCGATTCCCTGGCTTGGGCCTGATTCGTAAAACAGCTTGCCGATGTCCGAGCGACCCGATTCTGCGAGCACCATCCGGTAAACCTTGATGGCGGTCAAGTCGTTCGTGACGATCATTAACATCTGACGCCCGAATTCCAGAAGCTTCTGTTCGAGCGTAATGCCGGTATCCGATTTTGCTGTCAGGTCCGCCACGGCGTTGTACAAGTGCGAGGTGGCGTACATCTGAACGACGGCGACGAAGAGTGCCTCCTTGGATGCGAAGTAGCCATAAAGAGTGGCCTTGGAACCTCCGAGTCGCGTCGAAACCTCCTTCATGGAGGCGCCTTCGTACCCGAGTTCAAGGAATACGCTGGCAGCCGTTTCTACAATGGCGGTACGTCGACTCTCGGTGCGAACCTTCATTATTTCTCCATAAGAGTACACTGGTGTACATTTTAGTGTTGACGGTGACCGGGTAAGCGGCTAAAAGTATACAGGCTAGTACGGTTTTGGGCGACGTGACGGATAGGGTGTTGATTTCAGTACCAAGCGGGGTATTGGCGTAGGTCTTTATAGGCGGAGTGAGCGGGTCAATACAAACTGACTTGATCAAGGTTGCTTTTGATCAGGCCGAAGTTTGGCGCGGCCTCCTGGTGTTATTAGCGCAGCCTGATCACAACTACTTTCAAAAGAAGTATTGAACGGCACAGGCCTTATTGGTTATTTGCAGAAGCATATATCTGCTGACACTTTGCGCCTGCGATATGTAAATCGAGCACTGGCCCCTGAACGCTTTACCGTGTTTAACCTTCGGAGAAACAGATATGTGCGCAGATAAAGAACCCAAAGCGGGTGTGTTTTTACTGTTGGCACTGGCATTGGCCGGGTGCGCGTCTCAAGAGCCTTTTCCGTACGCAGGCATAGAGTCTGCTCGAGAGATGCGACCCAATAAGGCGGATGAGTCTGATCGCGTTCCGTATGCGTATAAAACTCGCGTGGACTGGAGTCGGTACAAGAATGTCATGCTGGAGCCAGTGACACTCTATTCCGGCGCAGATGAGCAGTTTTCCGGGATTACGTCGGAGGATAAGCGTGATCTGGCCAACTACATGACCGTCGAGTTCTCCGAGGCCTTGGGCAAGCGCTTTCGATTCGTGTCCACGCCTGGACCCGATACGCTGAGGATTCGGCTGACCTTGACCGGGGTGGAGACAACGACGCCGGTGCTGGCAACGTTCTCGAGGTTCGACATCGGCATGGGTTCTTATAATCTCGTTCAGGCTGCACGTGATCGCAAGGGGACGTTTACTGGCTCAGTCAGTTACGTGGTCGAGATCTACAACGCATCAACAATGCGTCTCCTTGAGTCCTATGTCTCTCGGCAATATCCGAAGGTGTATGACATCAGTTCGACGTATGGCCGCTTATCTGCCGCGAAATCGGGTATTGAAAGAGGGGCGGACAGTCTGGTTGATACGTTGGCTGAAAAATAAAGTCGCGCGCTCACCAAACAATTTCGACTATCTAATTGAAGTGCTTTTTATCTGTAGGAGCGCGCTTGCCCGCGATTCAGTGTGTCAGTCGATAAATATGTCGGCTGCTCTAACGCTATCGCGGGCAAGCGCGCTCCTACAGATAATGCAGTGCTTTTTAATGGATAGGTTTGTATGATATGAGCGTGACGCGGCTAGTTATTTATTTATCCAGACATACGAAAACGCCGGGGGATATATATTCCCCCGGTATTATCTGCAGGCAGTGAGCAAGTATCAGCGGTCAGTCGGTAAGTTCTGGTAGAGAATTGCAGTCGCCAACTCCATATCCGAGGCCTTCAGCTCAGGGTTTTCAGCGCGTGCACTGGCGATAGCCGCTTCCAGGTACGGGCCCCGGATGCTCCCGCCACTGGCGATAAAGCTGCTGGCATCGTCCTGGGTGGCGACGATCTGCTTGTTGTCCTTGGAAGTCAGGTAGCTGGAGCCGGTGGTAGCCCCCGACGTTAGTACGTTGCGCCAGAACGAGTCGGCCATTGCCGATGCCATGGGGACCGACAGCGCTGCGATGGTGGCTAAAGCGAATTTAAGACGCATGGGTATAAACCTCAATGGGTGGTGTTTTTTCTAAACCGTACAGTACGGTTCATTTATGAAAAGATCAACTCATCCATTTCAATCAAGCCTGTTGCGCCGGATCCGTTGAGCTCCTGAGGGCCAATCTCTGTCGCGCGACACCACCGCACTTAAGTTTTGCCAGATGCAGGTGTATCGTATTCGCCCCTCGCATCGACTCTCGACTGCGACCCGTGTCTGGTTTTTTGAGGTGTTCACGTTTATGTCTTTTACCCGTCGACAAATACTCGGTGGCCTTGTCGGTCTTGCCGTGGTTGGGCTTGGGGCGGGAGGAGCTTCGCGTTATTGGCTGGGTCGTCGTGGGCCGGGGGAGGGGCATGATTTCGAGCTGATCGCCGCGCCGCTTGATGTGGAGCTAGTGCCCGGGCATCAGACTCCGGCGTGGGCCTTCGGCAGATCTGCGCCGGGGACCGAGTTGCGGGTGCGCCAGGGCGAGTGGCTGCGCTTGCGCTTTATCAATCACCTGCCGGTTGAAACCACCATTCACTGGCACGGCATCCGTCTTCCGCTAGAGATGGATGGTGTGCCTTATGTGTCGCAACTGCCGGTCAAGCCGGGCGAGTATTTCGATTACAAGTTTCTGGTGCCGGATGCAGGCAGCTACTGGTATCACCCCCATGTCAGCAGCAGTGAAGAATTGGGGCGTGGGCTGGTCGGGCCGCTGATCATCGAAGAGCGCGAGCCCACGGGTTTCAAGCATGAGCGCACGGTCAGTCTGAAAAGCTGGCATGTGGATGAAGTAGGGGCGTTTACAGAATTCAGCGTGATTCGTGAGGCTGCACGTGAGGGGACGGCGGGGCGGCTTTCTACTATTAATGGCATTCCCCAGGGCGTGATTGAATTGCCGGCCGGGCAGATCACTCGCGTGCGCATTCTGAATCTTGATAACACCGTGACCTATCGCCTGAATCTGCCGGATGCAGAGGCGCAGATTTATGCGCTGGATGGCAATCCGGTCAAGCCTCGGCCATTGGGCAAAGATTATTGGTTGGGTCCGGGCATGCGCCTGTGTCTGGCGATCAAGGCGCCGCCAGCGGGTGAGGAGTTGTCGTTTCGAAATGGCCCGGTGCGCCTGGGGACTTTTCGTTCGGTCGCCAATGACGACGCGCCGGGTGAATGGCCGCCGGAACTGCCGGCTAATCCGATCGCCGAGCCGGATCTGGAAAACGCCGAGAAACTCAATTTCAACTTTGAATGGGTGGGCTCGGTGTCGGTCAATGTCGACAATGGCAAGCCGCCGAGTCTGTGGCAGATCAATGGCGAAGCCTGGGACATCACTGACAAGACCTGCGCTGATCGCCCGATAGCAAAACTGGTGCTGGGCAAGAGCTACATCTTCGAGCTCAAGAACATGACCCAATACCAACACCCGATTCACCTGCACGGGATGAGCTTCAAGGTGCTGGCCTCGGACCGGAGAAAGATCATTCCGTATTTCACCGACACCTTCCTGCTGGGCAGGAACGAGCGCGCACGTGTGGCGCTGGTGGCGGATAATCCCGGCGTGTGGATGTTCCACTGCCATGTGATCGATCACATGGAAACCGGACTTATGGCAGCAATAGAGGTTTCCTGATGCGGCAGCCGCAAATTATTGATCGCAGCCGCGATCAGGACTTCATGCGCGAAGCGTTGGCGTTGGCAGCTCAAGGTGCTGCGCTGGGCGAGGTGCCGGTGGGCGCGGTGCTGGTGCAGGACGGCGAGATCATTGGCCGCGGCTTCAATTGCCCTATCAGCGGCAATGACCCCAGCGCGCATGCCGAGATGGTCGCAATACGAGCCGCGGCGCAAGCGGTCAGCAATTATCGGCTGCCCGGCAGTACGCTGTACGTCACCCTTGAGCCGTGCAGCATGTGCGCGGGGCTGATCGTTCACTCGCGTGTTACTCGCGTGGTGTACGGCGCACTTGAACCCAAGGCCGGCATTGTCCAGAGCCAGGGGCAGTTTTTCACTCAGGGCTTTCTCAACCATCGTGTGTTGTTTGAGGGCGGGGTACTGGGGGAGGAGTGCGGCACGATGCTGAGCGAGTTTTTCAGGATGAGACGGGCGAAGGGGTGATTCTGAGTCGCTGGAATTTACGTTTTCACACAGTCTGTGTGGGAGCGAATTTATTCGCGAAAGGGCCGGTACAATCGCAACCTATGTGTCGCCTGAAATACCGCCTTCCCGAATAAATTCGGTCCCATAGGTTCATCATGAGCTTGAGATCATGGAGATCCAGTGAGCTCGCGTTTCATTTCAATATTGTTTTAGAGAGGCAGGGGGAAGTCTTTTACAGCGGAGGATTTTCTTCTGCAGGCTTGGTCTTGTTAACACCCGGCACATGCATATTGCTTTCTGCAACCTGGCTGCCTTCTAGCTGAGGCTGAGTGGCCCAGGTGAGAATGTCGTAGTAACGGCGGATGTTGGCCACGAAATGCACCGGCTCGCCGCCTCGGGCGTATCCATAGCGAGTCTTGCTGTACCACTTTTTCTGCGAAAGGCGGGGCAACATTTTTTTAACGTCGAGCCATTTATTTGGATTCAGGCCTTCGTTTTGTGCCAATTTCCGCGCATCTTCCAAATGTCCGCTACCAATGTTGTAGGAAGCGAGAGCAAACCACGTACGATCCGGCTCTAAAATCGTGTCGTCCAGCTGTTCCTTCACGTAGGCAAAATACTTTGCACCACCCTGAATGCTCTGTCTGGCATCCAGTCGGTTGGACACACCCATGGCCTGGGCGGTGTTTTGGGTCAGCATCATCAGGCCGCGCACGCCAGTCTTGGAAGTAACGCCGGGCTGCCACAGTGATTCCTGATAGCCGATGGCTGCCAGCAGACGCCAGTCCACTTGTTCTTTCTTGGCAGACGCCTGGAAGTGCTTCTCGTATTTAGGCAAGCGTTCCTGCAAATGCTGGGCGAAGGTATAAGCGCCCACATAACCCAAAACGTCAACGTGCCCGTAATAGCGGTCTTTCAAGCGCTGCAAGGTGCCGTTTTTATTGACCTTGTCGAGGTAGGCGTTGATTTCGTTGAGCAGGCTGTTGTCTTCGCCAAGTGCGACTGCCCAGCGCTGCCCTTTACCTTCGCCCAGATCGAAGGCCACGCGCACGTTGGGAAAGTAAACCTGATTCATCGCCAGTTCGTTGGAATCCACCAGCGTGATGTCAGTTTGGCCCTCATCTACCATTCGCAGGAGGTCAACAACCTCAACAGCGTCGGATTCTTCGTACTCGATTGCAGGATTTTGTGCTTTCAGAGCGGCCATCTGTTCGGCATGACTGCTGCCTTTAAGGACCATAATGCGCTTGCCGACCAGATCTGAAGGGTCGGTAGGGCGTGACTGGCCGTTGCGATAAATGACTTGCGGGGTGACATCAAGGTAGGAGTGAGAGAAGCGCGCCTGCTTTTTACGCTGCTCCGTATCGATCAATCCAGCGGCTGCCAGCACCGGACCGCCTGGTTTCTGGATCTGATCGAACAACTCATCAAGATTGTCGGCTGTTTCGATCTTCAGCTCTACGCCGAGATCTTCGGCGAAACGCTTGACCAATTCGTACTCGAAACCCGTCTCCCCGTTGCGATCCTGGAAGTAGGTCGCGGGGCTGTTGCGAGTGACCACGCGCAGCACGCCGTCCTCCTTTACTCGCTCCAGTGTGTTGGGTTTATCAACACAGGCGCCGAGCATCAGGAAGAGTCCGGTTGCGATGAGCCATCTGGCACAACGAGGGCGGAAGTCTGATTGGGAAAACATCGGAGCAGTATACGCAAAGCGCACCCGTCGCCATATCTCGACAGCGAAGCTCGGGTCTGCTAGAGCACCGCCTTTCTGATGGGCAAGCTGAGGGCTGCGTGAACGGCAACATGAGCCGCCGATATGCGGACACCGTCAATCTGGCCGTTTTGGGTGCTCAAGCAGTCGCTTTAGGCTAGAATGCACGGCCTCAAAGCACACCCCCTTCCCGAGGCTGTCCCGAAGATGTTGATCCTGCGCGGTGCTCCTGCCCTTTCTGCCTTTCGCCACAGCAAATTGCTGGAACAACTGAAACAGAAAGTTTCAGCTGTCAGCGGCTTGTATGCCGAATTTGCCCACTTTGCCGAAGTTACTGGCGATCTGACTGGCGAGGAACAGGAAGTTCTCGTTCGCATCTTGAAATACGGCCCGAGCGTGCCGGTTCAAGAGCCGAGCGGCCGGTTGTTCCTGGTGATGCCACGTTTCGGCACTATCTCGCCGTGGTCCAGCAAAGCGAGCGATATCGCCCGTAATTGCGGCCTGGCGAAGGTCCAGCGCATCGAGCGCGGTATTACCTTCTATGTAGAAGGACAGTTCAGCGAAGCTGAAGCGCAAATCATCGCCGGTTGCCTGCATGACCGCATGACGCAGATGGTGCTGGGTTCCGTACAGGAAGCCGAAGGCCTGTTCACTCACGCCGAGCCCAAGCCGCTCACGGCGATTGACGTGCTGGGCGGCGGTCGTGCCGCGCTGGAAAAAGCCAACGTCGAGCTCGGCCTCGCACTGGCTGAAGACGAAATCGATTATCTGGTCACCAGTTTCAATGGTCTGGGGCGCAACCCTCATGACATCGAGCTGATGATGTTTGCCCAGGCAAACTCCGAGCACTGCCGTCACAAGATCTTCAACGCCAGTTGGGATATCGATGGCGAGAGTCAGGAAAAAAGCCTGTTCGGCATGATCAAGAACACCTATCAGATGCACAGCGAAGGCGTCCTGTCTGCTTATAAGGACAACGCCTCGGTGATCGTCGGCAGCGTGGCGGGTCGTTTCTTCCCGGACCCTGAAACCCGCCAGTACGGTGCGGTTCAGGAGCCTGTGCACATTCTGATGAAGGTCGAGACTCACAATCACCCGACTGCGATTGCCCCATTCCCGGGCGCATCGACCGGCTCTGGCGGCGAGATTCGCGACGAAGGCGCAACGGGTCGTGGTGCCAAGCCTAAAGCTGGCCTGACCGGCTTCACCGTTTCCAACCTGCAGATCCCCGGCTTCGAACAACCGTGGGAAGTGAACTACGGCAAGCCTGAGCGCATCGTGACCGCGCTGGACATCATGCTTGAAGGCCCGCTGGGTGGCGCAGCGTTCAACAACGAATTCGGCCGTCCGGCCCTGACCGGTTATTTCCGTACGTTCGAACAGTCCATCAGTACGCCGCACGGCGATGAAGTTCGCGGATACCACAAGCCGATCATGCTGGCTGGCGGTATGGGTAACATCCGTGCCGAACACGTGCAGAAAGGCGAAATCACCGTTGGCTCCAAGCTGATCGTGCTTGGCGGCCCGGCGATGTTGATCGGTCTGGGCGGCGGTGCGGCTTCTTCCATGGCCACCGGTACCAGCTCTGCGGATCTGGATTTTGCGTCGGTTCAGCGTGAAAACCCTGAAATGGAGCGTCGTTGCCAGGAAGTTATCGACCGTTGCTGGCAATTGGGTGACAAGAACCCGATCAGCTTCATTCATGACGTCGGCGCGGGCGGTTTGTCCAACGCCTTCCCGGAGCTGGTCAATGATGGCGGCCGCGGCGGTCGTTTCGAATTGCGTAACGTACCGAACGACGAGCCGGGCATGGCCCCTCTGGAAATCTGGAGCAACGAATCCCAGGAACGTTACGTGATGGCTGTTGGCGCCGAAGATTTCGAGCGTTTCAAGGCGATCTGCGAACGTGAGCGCTGCCCGTTCGCGGTAGTAGGCGAGGCGACTGCCGAGCCGCAACTGACAGTGACCGACAGCCACTTCGGTAACAATCCGGTTGATATGCCGCTGGAGGTGCTGTTGGGCAAGGCTCCACGCATGCACCGCAGTGCTGATCGCGAAAACGAGTTGGGCGATGATTTCGACCCAAGCGTGCTGGATATCGAAGAAAGCGTACAACGCGTTCTGCACCACCCGGCCGTTGCCAGCAAAAGCTTCCTGATCACCATTGGTGACCGCAGCATTACCGGTCTGGTCGCTCGCGATCAAATGGTAGGGCCTTGGCAGGTGCCAGTCGCTGACGTCGCCGTGACTGCGACCAGCTTTGACGTCAACACCGGTGAAGCGATGGCGATGGGCGAGCGTACTCCGCTGGCACTGCTGGACGCTCCTGCTTCGGGCCGTATGGCCATCGGCGAAACGCTGACCAACATCGCTGCATCGCGCATCGAAAAGCTTTCCGATATCAAAATGTCCGCCAACTGGATGTCCGCTGCCGGTCACCCAGGTGAAGACGCTCGTCTATATGACACTGTGAAAGCGGTCGGTATGGAGCTTTGCCCGGAGCTGGGTATCACCATTCCGGTGGGTAAGGACTCGATGTCCATGAAAACCCGCTGGAGCGATGACGGCGTCGAGAAGAGCGTGACGTCGCCGCTGTCGCTGATCGTGACCGGTTTTGCCCCGGTGACCGACATCCGCAAGACCCTCACCCCGGAACTGCGCATGGACAAGGGCGTTACCGACTTGATCCTGATCGACCTGGGTCGTGGCCAGAACCGTATGGGTGCTTCGATCCTGGCTCAGGTTTACGGCAAGCTTGGTCGCGTTGCGCCAGATGTCGATGACGCGGAAGACCTCAAGGCCTTCTTCGCTGTTATTCAAGGTCTCAATGCTGACGGCCACCTGCTGGCTTACCACGACCGTTCCGATGGCGGTCTGTTGACCACCACGCTGGAAATGGCATTTGCCGGGCATTGTGGTCTGGACCTGCACATGGACGGCCTTGCTGAAACGCCGGCTGAACTGGCAGCGATCCTGTTCAACGAAGAACTGGGTGCAGTCATCCAGGTTCGTCAGGACGCCACGCCAGACGTGCTGGCTCAGTTCAGCGCTGCCGGTCTGGAAGATTGCGTCGCGGTGATTGGTCAGCCGGTCAACAACGATGAAGTCGCCATCAGCTTCAATGGCGAGCCAGTGTTCAGTGGCCAGCGTCGTCTGTTGCAGCGTCAATGGGCTGAAACCAGCTACCAGATCCAGCGTCTGCGTGATAACGCCGAATGTGCCGATCAAGAGTTCGACGCGCTGCTGGAAGAAGATAATCCAGGCCTGACCGTCAAGCTGGGCTTCGACGTCAACGAAGACATTGCTGCGCCTTACATCAAGACTGGCGTGCGTCCGCAAGTGGCTGTGCTGCGTGAGCAGGGCGTCAACGGTCAGGTCGAAATGGCAGCTGCTTTCGACCGCGCGGGTTTCAACGCGATTGACGTTCACATGAGCGATATCCTGGCGGGCCGTGTCGATCTGAACGACTTCAAGGGCATGGTTGCTTGCGGCGGTTTCTCTTACGGTGACGTACTGGGGGCTGGCGAAGGCTGGGCCAAGTCGGCGCTGTTTAACAGCCGGGCGCGTGATGCGTTCCAGGGCTTCTTCGAGCGTCAGGACAGCTTCACCCTTGGCGTATGCAACGGTTGTCAGATGCTGTCCAACCTGCACGAGTTGATTCCGGGCAGCGAGCTGTGGCCACACTTCGTGCGCAACCGCTCCGAGCAGTTCGAAGCGCGTGTTGCCATGGTGCAGATCCAGGAATCGCCGTCGATCTTCCTGCAAGGCATGGCCGGTTCGCGTATGCCGATCGCCATCGCTCACGGTGAAGGTCACGCGGAGTTCGCCAACGATGAAGCGCTGGTCGCTGCCGATGTTTCCGGCACTGTGGCGCTGCGCTACGTCGATACCCACGGCAAGATCACCGAAGCCTACCCGGCAAACCCGAACGGTTCGCCGCGCGGTATCGGTGGCCTCACCACCCGCGACGGTCGCGTCACCATCATGATGCCGCACCCTGAGCGTGTATTCCGTGCGGTACAGAACTCGTGGCGTCCGGAAGACTGGAACGAAGACGGTGCGTGGATGCGCATGTTCCGCAACGCCCGTGCGTGGGTGAACTAAGAAACAATGTACAAGCTCGCGTTCTTTGTACCGCCGAGCCATGTGGAACAGGTCAAAAGTGCCGTATTCGCCGCTGGTGCAGGGCGAATCGGGGCTTATGATCAGTGTTCATGGCAGGTGCTGGGTCAAGGCCAGTTCCGCCCGCTGGATGGCAGCCAGCCATTTATTGGGCGGAGCGGTGTGGTCGAGCAGGTACAGGAATGGAAAGTCGAGCTTGTCGTTGCGGATGAGTTGATTCAGCCAGTAGTGGCGGCTCTCAAGCAGAGCCACCCCTACGAAACGCCGGCCTATGAGGTTTGGCGGCTGGAGGTTTTTTGATCTCCCCAGCGCTAATGATGCGGCATATGGGGACTTGTGGGAGCGAATTCATTCGCGAATAAGGCGGCACAGACGATGAATCTTTATCGACTGTACGTGCCTCTTCGCGAATGAATTCGCTGCCACAGGGATCGCGCAGGCAGTTAGATATGCGTCCTCCCGATGCCTGGATTAAGGCCTGATCTCAATCATCGTGCCGTCCTTCACCAGGCCCCACACTTCCCGCATGTCGTTGTTCTTCAGCGCGATGCAGCCGTTGGTCCAGTCCAGCGTGTGGAAGTACCACTCCGGATATTCCTCATCCACTGGCGTGCCATGAATCATGATCATGCTGCCGGGCTTCACGCCTTCGCGTTTCGAACGCTCGGCGTCCGCCGCATTCGGGTAGGAGATGTGCATTGACAGGTTGTAGTTGGTGCTGGTTTTACGCCAGTCCAGCCAATAGAAACCTTCCGGTGTGCGCTGGTCGCCTTCCTTGAGTTTGGTGCCTTTGGGTTGTTTGCCCAGCGAAATACGGTAAGTCTTCAGAGGCTCGCCGCCGCTGATCAGTTGCAATTGGCGAGCTGACTTGAGCACCAGCACCTTGTCGATTTTCTTGTCGGCAATGTTCTCAACGTTGACTACTTTTTCGCCGACGATCTTTTGCTCGCTGCCTTTGGGAACAATGGTCTGGGTAAACGAGGCCTGGGACAACGGCATGAAAGACAAGCACAAAGCAGCGAGCAACCAACGCATCGAAACGGTATCCCTGAAGCGGCGCCTGTAAGGGGCTGGCCTGATTAAGTGTCTTGAATGGGCCGCGACGGCGGCAGGGCTTCGTTACGCACAGGGTAAGCCTGCTCGCGACGATCAGCGAAGAAGCATTCTAGGGTACGCCGGACGGTCATGAAAGCCAGGTCCGACCAGGGTATATCTGCTTCATCGAACAACTGGACTTCCAGGCTTTCAATTCCCGCGGCGAATTCCGGTGTGGCCAGTTCGCCCCGGAAGAACACATGAACCTGATTGATATGCGCCACATCCACCAGCATGTACAGGTTCAGTTCGCCTGGTGTTGCACAGGCTTCCTCATACGTTTCCCGGCGCGCTGCCTGTTCCATGGTTTCACCGTTTTCCATGAATCCGGCTGGCAAGGTCCAGAAACCCAGGCGCGGTTCGATGGCGCGACGACATAGCAAGACCTTGTCATCCCAAACGGCCAGACAGCCCGCCACGATATTGGGGTTCTGATAATGAATGGTCTGACAGTGCTCGCAGACAAAGCGCAGGCGGCTGTCGCCTTCGGGTATGCGCTGGATGACCGGTTTGCCGCATTGGCTGCAGAATTTCATGGATGCGTTCAATTGCTGAATTCAGTCGCTATCTTGGCGTGTGCCAAGGGTGATCGGCAAGCTGCGGTTTAGTCGCGTTCACATTGTCCTGGGAGGACTTGGGCAGTTCGCCACTTTGGTGCATGATGCCGGGTAGGCAACAGATCGAGATTTCCCATGCTGGATGAGCTACTTCGCCGCGTAAGCAGTCATACGCCGAGCACCTTTGAGACGGATCGACTTTTCCCCGAAGCTGCGGTGTTGCTGCCTATTACCCGCAGCGACGAGCCGGAGCTGATTCTGACGCTGCGTGCCAGCGGGCTGTCGACTCACGGCGGTGAAGTGGCTTTTCCCGGTGGGCGGCGTGACCCGGAAGACCGTGACCTGATCTTTACCGCGCTGCGCGAAGCCGAGGAAGAGATTGGTCTGCCGCCAGGGCTGGTTGAAGTGATCGGGCCGCTCAGTCCGGTGATCTCAAAGCACGGTATCAAGGTCACGCCTTACGTGGGGTTGATTCCCGACTTCGTAGAGTACCGCCCCAACGATGCCGAAATCGCCGCCGTGTTCAGCGTGCCGCTGGAGTTCTTTCGTCAGGACACCCGGGAGCATACCCACCGCATCGACTATCAAGGTCAAAGTTGGTACGTGCCCAGCTATCGTTACGGCGAATTCAAGATATGGGGGCTGACCGCGATCATGATTGTCGAATTGATCAATGTGCTTTATGACAGCAAGATCAGCCTGCGTCACCCGCCAGAACACTCCGTGATCTAAGCAACGATAAACGGGCCGCAGAGCCTTGAGGATACTTGTGCATGAAATACCGTCTGGGCGATTTCCGCGTCGAAACCCATCCACAAAGCTGGGTCGCGCCTAATGCTGTGCTGATTGGCAAGGTCAAGCTGGAGGCGGGGGCCAACGTCTGGTTCAACGCGGTGCTGCGTGGTGATAACGAGCTGATCCATATTGGAGAGAACAGTAATGTTCAGGACGGTACGGTCATGCACACCGATATGGGCTCACCGCTGGAGATCGGTAAAGGCGTGACGATTGGTCACAACGCGATGCTGCATGGCTGTAGCGTCGACGACTACAGCCTGATTGGCATCAACGCGGTCATTCTTAACGGCGCGAAGATCGGCAAATACTGCATCATTGGCGCTAATTCACTGATTGGCGAAGGCAAGGTTATCCCCGATGGCTCGCTGGTCATGGGTTCACCGGGTAAAGTGGTGCGCGAACTCACTGATGTGCAGAAGAAAATGCTCGAAGCCAGCGCCGCCCATTACGTCCACAACGCCCAGCGCTACGCTCGCGACCTGATGCCGCAGGAAGACTGATGGAAACCGAACGCCGCGTAGCCTCTCCGTGCGTCAGTATCTGCGCTCTGGATGACGACGATGTCTGCCTGGGATGCCAGCGCACCGTCAAAGAAATCACTGACTGGCACGCCATGGACAATGACCAGCGCCGCGCCGTGCTCAGGCTCTGCCATGAGCGGGCCGAGGCGAACGGACTTGTCTGGAAAATGTAATCCGAAGTCGCGCTTTTCCTGTGGGAGCCGAGCTTGGTCTGGGCGGCATTCCGACGATGAGGCTGGGCGCAATCTACATGATATCTGCGGTGTCCTTATCGCGAGCAAGCTCGGCTCCCACTGTTTGAATCTCATTTCAAATACGCCACCGCCTTGCATCGCCTGATACCATTACCCATCCTCCCCGCCACATAAGCCTCACCTCATGCTCTTCCTGATCGCCTACATCAGCAGTGTCGTGCTGATCAACTTTGCTTTCTCTGCCGCCCCGCACCTGGACGTTATCTGGTCCGCCTGGGGTGGTTTGGTGTTCGTGCTGCGCGACATGGTACAAACCCGTTTCGGGCATGGGGCGATCCTCGCCATGCTGGCGGCTCTGGTGCTGTCGTATGTGACGTCCGACCCGACCATCGCGCTGGCCAGTGCCACGGCGTTTGCGGTCTCGGAGTGCATCGACTGGCTGGTATTTACGGTAACCAGGCGCCCACTGCGTGATCGCTTATGGCTCAGCTCTGCGCTGAGTATCCCGGTGGACACCTTCATCTTTTTCGGCATGATCGATGCGCTGACCCCGCCCGTGATTATCACGGCGCTGGTTTCCAAATTCGTCGGCGTCACGGCCGTCTGGGTGATCATGACCTGGCGTGCACGCAAGAATGCGAGTGCGGGCTGAGAATTACGGGCCTTCGTGGTAAATTGCGCGCCTTTCTCCACAGCGGTCGCTCGCACCTGACGCGGGCTGCCCTCGATATCTGCTCCACGAGGACCTGAGATGACTCAAATCGGAACTCCACTGTCGCCTGTCGCGACCCGCGTATTGCTCTGCGGTTGCGGTGAGCTGGGCAAGGAAGTCGTGATCGAACTGCAGCGCCTGGGCGTTGAAGTGATCGCTGTTGATCGTTATGCCAATGCGCCTGCCATGCAGGTTGCCCATCGCAGCCATGTGATCAACATGCTTGACGGTGCCGCGCTGCGTGCAGTGATCGAAGCCGAGAAACCGCACTACATCGTGCCGGAAATCGAGGCCATCGCCACCGCTACTCTGGTTGAGCTGGAAGCTGAAGGTTTCACGGTTATCCCGACGGCCCGCGCCACGCAATTGACCATGAACCGCGAAGGCATCCGTCGTCTGGCTGCTGAAGAGTTGGACCTGCCGACTTCGCCGTATCACTTCGCCGACACCTTTGAAGACTACAGCAAGGCAGTCCAGGACCTGGGCTTCCCGTGTGTGGTCAAGCCGGTGATGAGCTCGTCGGGCAAAGGCCAGAGTCTGTTACGTACTGCTGATGACGTGCAGAAAGCCTGGGATTACGCTCAGGAAGGCGGTCGTGCCGGTAAAGGTCGGGTGATCATCGAAGGATTCATCGACTTCGAATACGAAATCACTCTGCTGACCGTGCGCCACGCTGGCGGTACTACGTTCTGCGCGCCAGTGGGTCATCGCCAGGAAAAGGGCGACTATCAGGAATCCTGGCAGCCACAGGCAATGAGCCCGATTGCGTTGGCTGAGTCCGAGCGCGTTGCCAAGGCAGTGACCGAAGCTTTGGGTGGTCGCGGTCTGTTTGGTGTTGAGCTGTTCATCAAAGGTGATCAGGTCTGGTTCAGCGAAGTATCGCCGCGCCCTCATGACACAGGTCTGGTAACCCTGATTTCTCAGGACCTGTCGCAGTTTGCCTTGCACGCCCGCGCGATTCTGGGTTTGCCAATCCCGCAAATTCGCCAGTTCGGGCCATCGGCTTCTGCGGTGATTCTGGTGGAAGGCCAGTCCACTAATACCACTTTCGCCAACCTCAACGAGGCGCTGAGCGAGCCGGATACCGCGCTGCGCCTGTTCGGCAAGCCTGAGGTCAACGGCCAGCGCCGCATGGGCGTTGCTCTGGCTCGCGACGAGTCGATCGAAGCAGCACGTGCCAAGGCGACGCGTTCTTCGCGGGCTGTGAAGGTCCAGCTGTAACGCAAGCCCTGCAGGAAATGGCGCGGTGTCACTGACACCGCGCTATCGTGAAAACAGGCAGCGGCCTGTAGGAGCGCACGAGCACCGCGAGGCCGCGATAGCGGTGTATCAGGCAGGACGCCATCGCTGCCTCGCGGTGCTCGTGAGCTCCTACAGAAAATTGCGCTTCTCTGAGCTAAACGATTTTATCCAGATCCGCCTCACGCGTTTCCTTCAGGCACAGCACGGCAATCACGCTGATCAACGCTGCCGCCGATACATACCCGCCCACCCAGTTCAGTCCGCCCATCGCCACCAGTTTCTGGGCGAAGAAGGGCGCTACCGATGCGCCGACGATGCCTCCCAGGTTGTAGGCCGCTGACGCGCCGGTGTAGCGCACACGGGTCGGAAACAGCTCGGGTAACATTGCGCCCATGGGTGCGAAGGTCACGCCCATCAGGAATAGTTCGATACACAGAAACATCGCCACCGCCCATGTCGTGCCGTGGGTCAGCAACGGCTCCATGGTGAAACCGGACAGGATCGCTAGCACGCCACCAATGATCAGCACCGGGCGACGTCCGAAGCGGTCACTGGCCCATGCCGCCAGCGGAGTCGCTGCTGCCATGAACAGTACTGCGAAGCACAGCAGGGCGAGGAAGGTCTCACGGCTATAGCCGAGGGTTGATACGCCGTAGCTCAGGGAAAACACCGTTGAGATGTAGAACAGCGCATAACAGACCACCATTGATGCGGCGCCCAGTAATACCGGCGCCCAGTACTGGCTGAACAGCTCCACTATTGGCATCTTCACACGTTCGTGGCGGGCGATGGCGTTGGTGAAGACCGGGGTTTCTTCCAGCTTCAGTCGCACATAGAGCCCAACCATTACCAGTGCCGCACTCAGGAGGAACGGGATTCGCCAGCCCCATGAGCGAAACTGTTCGTCATCCAGCGTCATGGCCAGTGTCAGGAATAGCCCGTTCGCGGCGAGGAAACCAATCGAAGGGCCGAGTTGCGGGAACATACCGAACCAGGCGCGCTTGCCTTTGGGGGCGTTCTCCGTGGCAAGCAAGGCTGCGCCGCCCCATTCACCACCCAGTCCCAATCCCTGGCCGAAACGCAGCACGCACAACAGAATCGGTGCCCAGGCACCTATCGTCGCGTAACCCGGCAGTACGCCGATCAGCGTGGTGCACACGCCCATCAACAGCAGCGAGGCGACCAGCGTCGACTTGCGTCCGATACGATCGCCGAAATGGCCAAACAGCGCGGAGCCTAGCGGGCGGGCAAGGAAGGCGATACCAAACGTAAGAAACGCCGACAGCATTTGTGCGGTGCCGGACGTTTGCGGGAAAAACACCGGGCCGATCACCAGCGCAGCGGCGGTGGCGTACACGTAGAAATCGTAGAACTCGATGGCGGTGCCAATGAAGCTGGCGGTGGCGACACGTGTGGCAGAGTTGACCGGGCGAGCCGGTGCGCTCTCAGTTTCATGGGTGGCAGAAGTCGTAGTCATGCGGGTCTTCCTGACAGTCATAGTGCCTGTCGGTGATCGCCAGATACGACGATCCACGGCGGCATACATTAATTATTGTGGGTACAGCGCTGATCAGGTTAGCCCGGATAAGGGCGAGAGGCGTTGGTCATGCCGGGGGTAGGGCAGAGCCAGGGAGATGCGCGAGACGTTCAGGCTGAGTGACTGGCCGGATCACATGGGGTGCGGGTAGCACACGGATCGGCGGGCTGGGTAAGCGGCCCGATTATAGGAATCGAGTCGCCGGTATAACAAGAGGCTTCTGGCAAGGACGTCTGGCAAAAACGCCTGTTACGTTATCGAACGGCGGGTTTCTGCCACATCATGACCCGTGCGACACGGTTGTCTTCGGTTTCGAGAATTTCCAGACGATACGGCCCGATCTTCAGGCAAACCGCGCTTTCCGGAATGGTCTCCAGCGCTTCGGTGACCAGACCATTAAGAGTCTTGGGCCCATCGGACGGTAGATGCCACCCCAGGCTCTTGTTCAAATCGCGAATCGACGCAGCCCCATCTACCACCAGACGACCGTCGGCCTGTGGATGAATGTGCGGGTTGTTCAGGGTTTGCTCGTTTTCGAATTCGCCGACGATTTCTTCAAGAATGTCTTCGAGGCTGACGATGCCCAGCACCTCGCCGTATTCATCGACCACGACGCCCATGCGGCGCTGTTGCTTGTGGAAATTAAGCAGTTGCAACTGAAGCGGAGTGCTCTCCGGAACGAAGTACGGCTCATAGCACGCGGCGACGATCTGTTCTTTGGTCAATTCGCCCTTGGGCAGCAGATGACTGATCTGCCGGGTATTGAGTACGCCCTGAACCTGATTGATGTCGTTGTGGTAGACCGGCAGCCGGGTGTGGCGCGAAATGATCAGGCGCTCGACGATCTGTTCGATGCCGTCGTCGAGATTGACGCCATCCACTTCACTGCGTGGTACCAGAATGTCATTGACCGTGATGCTGTCCAGTGCATGAATGCCTGACAGCACGGGCGAGCGGCCGGGATGGTGCTCATTCACGCCGTCATGATGCGCGTGCGGGCGCTCGCCATCCTCATCGCCTGCGATAGCCTGCTTGTTGCGCGTGCCGAAGGGGCGCAGCAGCGTCCTGGCTAAGGAGTTGAACAGCCAGGCCAGCGGCCAGAGGATGATCATCGGAATACGCAGCAAGCTGTTGGCCATGTGCACGATGGCTTGCGGATGACGCGCCGCCAACCTGCGCGGGATGAGTTCGGCGAAGATCAGCGTGATGCTGGTGACAATGATCCAGGCCAGTGTCGGGCCGTTGTAAAACCAGTAGTTCACCGACAGTAAGGTGACGATTACGGTGATCAACACTTTGATAAGCGTGTTGGCGAGGATCAGGCTACCCAGCTCGAATTTAAGCTCTGGCCAGCTGGACGTGGGCAGGCGGTCGCCGTTGCGCAGCACTTTGAGGTGATGGTGGGCAGTTTCAATGGCCGTGAACAGGGCTGCCCAGAGAATCAACAGGACCACGACACCGAGCATCGGCGCGATTGGCAAATTATCCATAATCAGCGAACCGTCAGATGTGCAGAATGAATTCGCGGACCAGCTTGCTGCCGAAATAGGCCAGCATCAGCAGGCAGAAGCCGCCCAGGGTCCAGCGGATAGCCTTGTGTCCACGCCAGCCGAGACGGTTACGACCCCACAGCAGTACGCTGAACACGACCCAGGCCAGGCAGGCCAGCAGGGTTTTGTGCACCAGATGCTGCGCGAACAGGTTCTCGACGAAAAGCCAGCCTGAAATCAGAGACAGCGAAAGCAGCGACCAGCCGGCCCAGAGAAAACCAAACAGCAGGCTTTCCATGGTTTGCAGTGGCGGGAAATTCTTGATCAGCCCGGAAGGGTGCTTGTGTTTGAGTTGATGATCCTGCACCAGCAGCAGCAATGCCTGCACCACGGCAATGGTGAACATCCCGTAAGCGAGGATCGACAGCAGGATGTGACTCAGGATGCCCGGTTCTTCAACGATGGGTTGCACGGTGCCAACTGGCGCGAACTGCGCGAGCAACACGGTAACCATCCCCAGCGGGAATAAAAGCACGAGCAGGTTTTCAACCGGTATGCGCGTGGTCGCGAGCAGCGTGAGGGCAATCACCGCCACGGCAATCAGGCTGGCGGCGCTGAAAAAGTCCAGGCCAAGTCCGATGGGGCGGATCAACTGGGAGAAAAGTCCGAAGGCATGAGCAACAACGGCCAGCGTACCGAGCAGGCAAAGCAGCCGTTTGTCGGCGCGTTTCGCCTGGCTGAGGCGGATGCCTTGATAGATTGTCGCAGCGGCATAAAGGCAGGCGGCGGCGAGGCTGGGTAGCAGGCTGGGTGGCAAAGGGAACATAAATCCTGATGGACGGGCCTCTAAAGACGCTGAGTTTGGCATACAACCGTCATTTCACGAAAGACCACAGATGCAGACTCCATGGTGTCCGTGCCGCAGAGTCTTCGCTATAATCCGCGACCTGCTCAAGCCGCAGGCTCGCCGAGCGCCATTTTATAACGGGCCGGGCCGCATCAACCGGGGTTCGCCAAGAGCCTGAAAGGATCGCGCATGTTTGAAAATCTGACAGACCGTCTCTCGCAGACGCTGCGCCATGTAACTGGCAAGGCCAAGCTGACCGAGGACAACATCAAAGACACCTTGCGCGAAGTGCGTATGGCTTTGCTTGAGGCCGACGTTGCCTTGCCGGTCGTCAAAGACTTCGTCAACAAGGTCAAGGAGCGCGCTGTCGGCACCGAAGTGTCCCGCAGCCTGACGCCGGGCCAGGCTTTTGTGAAGATCGTTCAGGCCGAGCTGGAAGACATGATGGGGGCAGCCAACGAAGAGCTGACTCTTAATGTCACGCCGCCTGCCGTGATTCTGATGGCAGGTCTGCAGGGTGCCGGTAAGACCACTACTGCAGGCAAGCTGGCCAAATTCCTCAAAGAGCGCAAGAAGAAGACCGTCATGGTTGTGTCGGCCGACGTTTATCGTCCGGCGGCCATCAAGCAGCTTGAAACGCTGGCAGGCGACATCGGCGTTACGTTCTTCCCGTCCGACATCAGCCAGAAGCCGGTAGACATCGCTGAGGCGGCAATAAAGGAAGCGAAGCTCAAGTTCATCGACGTCGTCATTCTCGATACCGCGGGTCGCCTGCACATCGACGCGGAAATGATGGGCGAGATCCAGGCGCTGCACGCTGCGGTCAAACCGGCCGAGACGCTGTTCGTCGTAGACGCCATGACCGGTCAGGATGCTGCGAACACTGCCAAGGCGTTCGGTGATGCTCTGCCGTTGACTGGCGTGATCCTGACCAAAGTCGACGGTGATGCCCGAGGCGGTGCGGCGTTGTCCGTGCGTGCTATCACCGGCAAGCCGATCAAGTTCATCGGTATGGGCGAGAAGAGCGATGCGCTCGAGCCGTTCCACCCGGACCGTATTGCGTCGCGAATCCTGGGCATGGGCGACGTGCTCAGCCTGATCGAGCAGGCCGAACAGACCCTCGACAAGGACAAGGCCGACAAACTGGCCAAAAAGCTGAAGAAAGGTAAGGGCTTCGATCTCGAAGACTTCCGCGATCAGCTACAACAGATGAAAAACATGGGCGGCCTTGGCGGGCTCATGGACAAGCTGCCGAGTATCGGCGGCGTCAACCTGTCGCAAATGGGCAATGCCCAGGGCGTGGCAGAGAAGCAGTTCAAGCAGATGGAAGCCATCATCAACTCGATGACCCCTGCAGAGCGTCGCGATCCCGAGCTGATCAGTGGTTCGCGCAAGCGCCGCATCGCGATGGGGTCGGGCACGCAGGTGCAGGACATCGGGCGTCTGATCAAGCAGCACAAGCAGATGCAGAAGATGATGAAGAAGTTCTCCGCCAAAGGCGGAATGGCCAAAATGATGCGCGGCATGGGCGGAATGTTGCCCGGCGGCGGCATGCCAAAAATGTGATGTATCGCGCGCAGGAAGCTCTGCGCGCATTCCACATGGGGGCTCGCCCCTACGTAAATTCCCGCTTTGCGGGTCTACACCAGCCGTCGGAAGCGACGGCTCCCTGGCAAATCTGGATGATACAAGAGCATGTGTCAGAAAAAGACATTTGCAAAAGTCCGGATATTCCTTAGAATATGCGGCCTTTCGGGCACCTATGCCCGCTGTGCATCTTAGATTTGCAGCACCGACTACAGGAACGATGTTCAATGCTAACCATTCGTCTTGCTCTGGGCGGCTCCAAAAAGCGCCCGTTTTACCACCTGACTGTTACCGATAGCCGCAATGCGCGCGACGGTTCGCACAAGGAACAAATTGGCTTCTTCAACCCGGTTGCCCGTGGTCAGGAAGTTCGTTTGTCCGTGAACGAAGAGCGCGTTAACTACTGGCTGAGCGTGGGTGCACAAACATCCGAGCGCGTTGCCCAGTTGCTGAAAGAACACGCCAAGACCAAGGTCGCGGCCTGAGCAATATGAACGCGGCGCCTACGATTGCCGACGACTTGATCGTCATTGGCAAGATTTATTCGGTACATGGCGTTCGCGGCGAAGTGAAGGTCTTTTCCTTTACTGATCCGATTGGAAACCTGTTGGATTACAAAACCTGGACGCTTCGGCGCGAAGGCAGCGTTAAACAGGTAGAGCTGGTCAGCGGACGCTTGCAAAACAAGTTCCTGGTCGCAAAGCTCAAAGGTCTCGATGACCGTGAAGAAGCTCGTCTTCTGGCCGGTTTTGAAATCTGTGTGCCGCGCAACCTGTTCCCTGATCTCACCGATGGCGAGTACTACTGGTACCAGCTGGAGGGTCTCAAGGTTATCGACCATCAAGGGCAATTGCTCGGGAAGATCGATCATCTGCTGGAGACAGGCTCGAACGATGTAATGGTGGTCAAGCCCTGCGCTGGCAGCCTGGATGATCGCGAACGTTTGTTGCCCTATACGGAGCAATGCGTGTTGGCAGTTGATCTGGAAGCTGGCGAGATGAAGGTGGAATGGGATTCGGACTTCTAAGCAATGGCTAGCCTGCGCATAGAAGTGATCAGTCTGTTTCCCGAGATGTTTTCCGCCATCAGCGAATACGGCATTACCAGCCGTGCGGTGAAACAAGGGCTGTTACAGCTGACTTGTTGGAATCCGCGGGACTACACCACGGATCGACATCACACTGTTGACGATCGCCCATTTGGCGGTGGTCCGGGCATGGTGATGAAGATCAAGCCCCTTGAAGATGCTCTGGTTCAGGCCAGGCAAGCGGCAGGGGATGCGGCGAAGGTGATTTACCTGTCGCCACAAGGCCGCCAACTGAATCAGTCTGCGGTACGCGAACTGGCGCAGGGGGAAGCGATTATCCTCATCGCCGGTCGTTATGAAGGCATTGACGAGCGTTTTATTGATGCTCATGTCGATGAAGAGTGGTCGATTGGTGACTATGTACTGTCTGGCGGCGAGCTGCCGGCAATGGTGCTGATCGATGCGGTTACGCGGCTGCTGCCTGGAGCTTTAGGGCATGCGGACTCTGCGGAGGAAGATTCCTTCACTGATGGTCTGCTGGATTGCCCGCATTACACCCGACCGGAGGTGTATGCGGATCAGCGTGTTCCCGACGTGTTGCTAAGTGGCAATCACGCGCACATCCGGCGTTGGCGTTTACAGCAGTCCCTCGGGCGGACCTATGAACGACGCGCCGATCTTCTGGAAAGCCGCTCGCTTTCTGGAGAAGAGAAGAAGCTGCTCGCGGAATACATCCGCGAACGGGACGATAGTTAACGTATCGATGGTAGATCAGACGATTTACCTTAGGAGCACAGCATGACTAACAAAATCATCCTTGCACTCGAAGCAGAGCAGATGACCAAAGAGATCCCTACCTTTGCCCCGGGCGACACTGTTGTCGTGCAGGTGAAAGTGAAGGAAGGCGACCGCGCTCGTCTGCAGGCGTTTGAAGGCGTAGTAATTGCCAAGCGTAACCGTGGCGTGAACAGTGCCTTCACTGTTCGTAAAATCTCCAACGGTGTTGGCGTTGAGCGTACTTTCCAGACCTACAGCCCGCAAATCGACAGCCTGGCTGTGAAACGTCGCGGTGACGTTCGCAAAGCCAAACTGTACTACCTGCGTGACCTGTCCGGTAAAGCAGCTCGCATCAAGGAAAAACTGTCCTGAGTACAGTTTTTCGATGCAAGAAAAAAGCAGCCTAAGGGCTGCTTTTTTGCGTCTGGGGTTTTATTGTCCTCAGTCTGTAACTTATGTAGCACTGCTCAAGCGCGAATACCCATGTCTGCTATCGATGACCCTCTGATCGACCGGTTTCTTGATGCCCTTTGGCTGGAGAAGGGGCTCTCGGACAATACGCGTGATGCCTATCGCAGTGACCTTGCCCTGTTCAACGGCTGGTTGCAGGAGCAAGGCCTGGAATTGATCAATGTTGGACGCTCGGCGATTCTTGATCATCTGGCCTGGCGAGTGGACAAGGCCTACAAGCCTCGCTCCACGGCACGGTTTCTTTCAGGTGCACGTGGCTTCTACCGTTACCTGCTGAGAGAGAAACTGATTCAGGTCGATCCCACGCTGCAGGTGGATATGCCTCAGCTTGGCAGGCCATTGCCCAAGTCACTGTCGGAAGCAGACGTTGACGCGTTACTGGCTGCACCTGACCTGAGTGAAGCTATCGGCCAGCGGGATAAAGCCATGCTCGAAGTGCTTTATGCCTGTGGCTTGCGAGTCACCGAGCTGATCAGTCTGACCCTGGAGCAGGTCAATCTCCGTCAGGGTGTATTGAGGGTGATGGGCAAGGGCAGCAAGGAGCGTCTGGTCCCCATGGGCGAAGAGGCCATTGTCTGGATCGAACGCTACATGCGCGGGGCTCGCGATGAATTGCTGGCGGGGCGTCCCAGTGATGTGTTGTTTCCCAGTCAGCGGGGAGAGCAGATGACCCGCCAGACCTTTTGGCACCGGATCAAACATCAGGCCATGGTTGCAGGTATCAGCAAGTCGCTGTCGCCGCATACATTGCGGCATGCTTTCGCAACCCACTTGCTCAACCATGGCGCTGACTTGCGCGTGGTGCAGATGTTGTTGGGACACAGTGATCTGTCCACGACACAAATATATACCCATGTTGCCCGTGCCCGATTGCAGGACATGCACGCCAAACATCACCCGCGCGGCTGAAAGGTCAGGACGGTATCTTTTGCAGGCCGTCTGTGTCGGTCCGGGTAAGGTTTACGGCCCTTATGTGGTAGTCTTTGCCGGTTTCGCAGATTGAAGCTGACGGGCGCTTTTTTTGCCCAAGCCAGTCTGCCCACCGCCCGAGGAGTTTTCATGCGCGTGACCACGATTATCGCCGCCGCAGCCGTTGCGTTGGCCAGTACGTTCAGTATGTTTGCCCAGGCGGATGCTCCCGCCGATCAAGCCATTCGCAAGACCCTTGAATCGCTAAAGCTCGAGCTGCCGGTTGAAAGCATCGGTGCCAGCCCGTTAAGCGGTCTGTACGAAGTCAAACTCAAGGGCGGCCGCGTGCTGTATGCCAGCGCTGATGGCCAGTTCGTGATGCAGGGCTATCTGTTTCAGATCCAGGATGGCAAGCCGGTCAACCTGACCGAAAAGACCGAACGTCTGGCTATCGCCAAGACCATCAATGGTATTCCGACCGCCGAGATGGTGGTGTACCCGGCCATTGGCGAAACCAAATCGCATATCACTGTGTTCACCGACACCACTTGCCCGTATTGCCACAAGCTGCATGCCGAAGTGCCGCAGTTGAACAAAATGGGCATCGAAGTTCGTTACGTCGCTTTCCCACGCCAGGGGCTGGGCTCGCCGGGCGACGAACAACTGCAGGCTGTCTGGTGTTCCAAGGATCGCAAGGCTGCCATGGATCGCATGGTCGATGGCAAGAACATCGAGGCGCCCAAGTGCGCCAACCCTGTCACCAAACAATTTGAAGTGGGCCAATCGATCGGTGTGAACGGCACACCGGCCATCGTTTTGGCTGACGGCCAGTTGATTCCGGGTTACCAACCCGCTGCACAAGTGGCCAAACTGGCGCTCGGCGCCAAATAAGTCAGCGCGTCCCATGACCGTTGAGTAAATAGAGAGCCGTGTGTGATGCACGGCTGTTTTCCACGGTCGGTTCCAAGCCGGCCGTTTTTACGGGGAGTTCATAGTGAATCCGGTCAAAGTAGGCATCTGTGGGCTAGGTACCGTCGGTGGCGGTACCTTCAACGTACTTAAGCGTAACGCCGAGGAAATTGCCCGCCGCGCGGGTCGTGGAATCGAAGTGGCACAAATTGCCATGCGTACGCCAAACCCCAACTGCCAGATTACCGGTACACCGACCACCAGCGACGTCTTCGCGGTGGCAACCAACCCTGAAATCGATATCGTCATTGAGCTGATCGGCGGCTATACCGTAGCCCGCGATCTGGTTCTCAAGGCCATTGAAAACGGCAAGCATGTAGTCACTGCCAACAAAGCGCTGATTGCCGTGCACGGTAACGAAATTTTCGCCAAGGCGCGTGAGAAGGGCGTGATCGTAGCGTTTGAAGCTGCGGTTGCCGGCGGTATCCCGGTCATCAAGGCAATTCGTGAAGGTCTGTCGGCCAACCGCATCAACTGGGTTGCCGGGATCATCAACGGCACAGGTAACTTCATCCTGACCGAAATGCGCGAGAAAGGCCGTACCTTCCCTGACGTTCTGGCTGAGGCTCAGGCTCTGGGTTATGCCGAAGCCGATCCGACGTTCGATGTCGAAGGTATTGATGCTGCACACAAGCTGACCATTCTGGCGTCCATTGCCTTTGGTATCCCGCTGCAGTTCGACAAGGCCTACACCGAAGGCATCACCAGACTGACCACTGCTGACGTGAATTACGCCGAAGCGCTGGGTTATCGCATCAAACATCTGGGCGTCGCGCGCAGTACAGCTGCCGGTATCGAACTGCGGGTACACCCGACGCTGATTCCTGCTGATCGACTGATCGCCAACGTCAACGGCGTGATGAACGCAGTCATGGTCAATGGCGACGCTGCAGGCTCGACGCTGTTCTACGGCGCGGGTGCTGGCATGGAGCCTACCGCTTCGTCGGTGGTTGCCGATCTGGTCGATGTGGTGCGTGCGATGACGTCCGATCCGGAAAATCGCGTACCGCATCTGGCATTCCAGCCCGACTCGCTGTCTGCTCATCCGATTCTGCCGATCGAAGCCTGCGAAAGCGCGTATTACCTGCGCATCCAGGCCAAGGATCATCCGGGCGTGCTGGCTCAGGTGGCAAGCATTCTGTCGGAGCGCGGGATTAACATTGAGTCGATCATGCAGAAGGAAGTCGAAGAACATGACGGCCTGGTGCCGATGATTCTGTTGACCCATCGTGTGGTGGAACAGCGCATGAATGACGCCATTGAGGCCCTGGAAGCGGTGCAGGACGTGGTTGGCCCGGTAGTCCGGATCCGCGTCGAACATCTCAATTAAACACAGCGGCAAGCTACAAGCTACAAGCGGCAAGTGAGGGCGGACTGCTTTTGACTTGCAGCTTGCAGCTTGAAACTTGAAGCTCAAACCGAAGGTTTGAAATCTTATGCGCTACATCAGTACTCGCGGCCAGGCGCCGGCCCTGAATTTCGAAGACGTATTGCTGACTGGTCTGGCCAGCGACGGCGGCTTGTATGTGCCGGAAAACCTGCCTCGCTTTACCCAGGAAGAAATCGCTTCCTGGGCTGGGCTGCCTTATCACGAACTGGCCTTCCGGGTGATGCGCCCGTTCGTGACCGGCAGCATTCCGGATGCGGACTTCAAAAAGATCCTTGAAGAAACCTACGCCGTATTTGCCCACAGCTCGGTTGCGCCATTGCGTCAGTTGAATGGCAATGAGTGGGTGCTGGAACTGTTCCACGGGCCGACGCTGGCCTTCAAGGACTTCGCACTGCAATTGCTGGGTCGTCTGCTGGATTACGTGCTGGCCAAGCGTGGCGAGCGTGTAGTGATCATCGGTGCAACCTCCGGCGACACCGGTTCGGCAGCCATTGAAGGCTGCCGCAAGTGCGATAACGTCGATATCTTCATCCTGCACCCGCACAACCGGGTATCGGATGTACAGCGTCGGCAGATGACGACTATCTTCGGCGACAACATTCACAACATCGCTGTGGAAGGCAATTTCGATGATTGCCAGGAAATGGTCAAGAACAGCTTTGCTGACCAGAGTTTCCTCAAGGGCACGCGCCTGGTAGCCGTTAACTCGATCAACTGGGCGCGGATCATGGCTCAGATCGTCTACTACTTTCACGCCTCGCTGCAGTTGGGTGGCCCGGCGCGTTCTGTGTCGTTCTCGGTACCTACCGGCAACTTCGGCGATATTTTCGCGGGTTACCTGGCGCGCAATATGGGGCTGCCGATCAATCAGCTGATCGTCGCCACCAACCGCAACGACATTCTGCACCGTTTCATGAGCGGCAATCAGTATGTAAAAGAGACCTTGCACGCGACTTTGTCGCCATCCATGGACATCATGGTCTCGTCGAACTTCGAGCGTCTGCTGTTCGATATGCACGGTCGTAACGGTGCCACGCTCGCAGGCTTGATGGACAGCTTCAAACAAGGCGGTGGTTTCAGCGTCGACGAAGAGCGCTGGACCGAAACCCGCAAGCTGTTTGACTCTCTGGCTGTCAGCGACGCTGAAACCTGCGAGACCATTGCGGATGTTTTTGCAAAGACTGGCGAGGTGCTGGACCCGCATACTGCGATCGGTGTAAAGGCCGCTCGGGCCTGCCGTCGCAGCCTGGATACGCCGATGGTGATCCTCGGGACGGCGCATCCGGTCAAATTCCCGGAAGCAGTGGAGAAAGCGGGTGTAGGAAAAGCGCTCGAGCTACCTGCACATTTGTCTGATTTGTTCGAGCGGGACGAACGCTGCACGGTTTTGCCGAATGACCTGAAAGCCATACAGGCCTTCGTTAGTCAGCACGGCAACCGGGGTAAACCGCTCTAACGGTATATCCATGTAACAACTTAAGGCCCGCCCCCCAGCGGGCCTTCTCATTTCTGCATGCCACACTTCGGGAGTTTTAGACACTTACGGATGAGTTAGTCGCTGTGAAAATTGCAAGCAAAGGGAGCTTCTTCGAAGGCAAGAACCTCGCTCCCATAAAAAGCACACTGGTTGTGCTGTCACTATTACTGGCTGTGTTGTTCGTTCAGCCAAGCCATGCTGAGAGGAATCTTTCGTTCAGCCTGGTTGCGCCGTTCGTGGCTCTGGAGCCTCTGGAGTTATCTGCCTCGGATCGTGAATGGCTCGATGATCAACCTGCGCTACGCGTCGGGGTTGTTACCGTCGATTATGAGCCTGTGGATATCACCAGTGATCGCAACCGGTATCAGGGCATCACTGCCGATTATTTGAGTCTGATCGCCAGCAAGCTCAATGTGAGAATGCAGGTGCGCGGTTTTCCCAGGCCTGAAGGGGCAATCAACGCGCTGCGGGATGGCACCATCGACATTATTGCCACTGCCAATGATTTTGAGCGCGTTTTTGGCGACCTTCGGTTGTCGATGGGCTATATGCCTGATCGTTCGGTAGTCGTCGGACGCGGTAACGGGCGAGGTCTGGAGGAGTCGCTCAAGGGAAACAAGGTTGTGGTTCTTGAGGGCTACATGGATCTCCTGGCGGTGCAGATCGCCTACCCTGAGAGCGAAATCATTATTGCCCCCAGCCTCTTCAGTGCCATGGAGGCTGTGAGCCACGGAGAAGCAGATGTCTTCATTGGCAATGACGTCATCGTCCGCTCCTACATGGCGCTGCGTCCTTATCTTGGATTACAGGTTCTGTTTGACAGTCTTTTGCCTCAGGACAGCTTTTCATTTGCCGTGCGTTCGGACCAGACGCAGTTACTGTCTCTGATCGACACTGCGCTGGCCAGCCTGGGGTCCGCGATTACCCGGGAGATACTGGGACGCTGGACTCTGGGGCTGGGCGCTGACGCCAGCACTCAGCGAATCGCGCTAAGTCGTGCAGAAAGACGCTGGATCAGCAGGCACCCGGTGGTCACAGTTGCTTCTCAGCAGCACCCACCGTACATCTATCGTGATGGGGATGGGAATTGGGTCGGGCTCAATGTCGACATATTGAATCGAATTTCGCGCATCACCGGTCTGCGGTTCAAGCATGAAGAGGCCTTGAGCATTGAGCAGACGTTCAACCTCCTGCGTAGCGGTCAGGCCCAGATGAACACGACGCTTGCAGAGAATGCAGAGCGTCGGGAGATGCTCGATTTCAGCTATTCATTTGGCGGTAATAGCTGGGTATTCGTGTTGCGTGCAGGAGAGGCTTCTCTGCATTCACTGCGAGACCTGGCCGGGCGCACTCTGGCGTTGCCTGCCAGGCATGCTCTGGAAGGCATCATAAGGCGCGAGCATCCACGTATAAATTTAATCCTTACAGCCAACTATGAAGAAGCTCGCCAACTGGTCGCCTCCGGGGATGCTGTGGCGACGATTCAGAACGAGGCCGGGGCTTATCTGGATCCGCGAGGCGTGCTGAAAGTTGGTCGCAGTGTGGAGGGATGGTGGTCCTCTGACCGAATGACTGTCATCAAGTCTCAACCAGAACTGCTTAATATCATCAATAAGGCGCTGGAAGAGTTTCCGGTCAGCGAGATGCGTGCCATCCGCACAAGGTGGATGTCGTCTGCTGTGCAGCAGACCAGTCTGTTGAGCCGGATTCCCGGCTGGGTGTATTGGGGGCTAAGTGTCGCGCTGGCGCTGGGGCTGGTTTCGCTGATCTGGAGTAGCCGTCTCAAGGTTCAGATATTTCAGCGTCTCCAGGCCGAAGCGGCGCTCAACGACCAGTTGGTCTTCAAGCACGCGCTGTTTGACGGAATACCCAACCCGGTCTACGTCAGGGACCTGAAAGGGCGATTGATTTCCTGCAATCGAAGTTATGAAGAGAATCTGGGAATCAGCTTCGAGCAGATGAATGGTCGGCGCTTGATTGACGTGGAGCTGATACCTAGAGAAACCGCGGAGCAATTGCACGGGGATTACATCAAGCTGCTGGAA
The DNA here is from genome assembly GCF_021147825.1 of Pseudomonas quasicaspiana. Taxonomy (NCBI): domain Bacteria; kingdom Pseudomonadati; phylum Pseudomonadota; class Gammaproteobacteria; order Pseudomonadales; family Pseudomonadaceae; genus Pseudomonas; species Pseudomonas quasicaspiana. The sequence continues at coordinate 25,660 of NZ_JAGTPI010000018.1, read as the reverse complement.
ACGCGTCAGCCCATTTTCGCTGACCGCACCATGCTTCTGGGAGACAAGCAGATTGATGCCTTGCACTGGACGGTGCCTTTCTATCGTGCCGATGGCGAGGTTCAGGGATTGCTGGGTGGCTGGATCGACATCAGCGAGCGCAAGCGACTGGAAACTCAACTGTGTGAAGCCAAGGAGCAAGCGAACGCAGTCAATGACGCCAAAAAACTTTTCATGAAGGATGTCGGTCATGAAATGCGCAGAAATCTGGAAGTGATTGTCGGCTTTTTGGAATTGGAACTTAAGGAGGCTCTGCATAAGGGGCAGACGCCGTCCAGCTCTGTGGAAGTGGCCCTTGTTTCAGCCCGTTCGGTTCTCGAAATGATCGACGTTAGCGACGAGGCGGCGTGATGCGCAATCTCTCGATATTGTGCTTAGTACCGGTCGATGGTTTTTTCTCTGTCATGTTCGGCAGGCATGCTCGAACGGTGACATCGTTAAACCATCGAAACTTTCCATCGATGCCGATGGTCATTGATAAGCACCTTTGCATTCAAATTGTTGAGTGGTGATCCGGATGGAAAATATCAGCTTACTGCTAAGTGAAGCGCTGGCACCTTACCAGGCCGACCTTGGGCCTGTTGGACCATTGGGTGAGCGCCTGGTGTCTATCAAGGATGCAGCCGGTGCAGTAGTAATCGAGCGCACATTCACCGCAGCGCATCTGTGTGACAAACGCCAGCTGACGGATGTAGTTGATGGTTTGCGTCGTGATTTGATGGTGGCCGAAGGGCGCATCGAGCCTTGCGTGATTGCGGCAATGCGCAACGCAGCCCTGGGTCGTCCGTTCATCCCGGCGCCGGGCTTTGTTTGAAGTGATCTGGAACCTTACGGTCCATTAGTGCTCTGACTCTTTACGGCAGGTTCAGACACTGTGCTCCGGTGGCTCAACCTGTTCGTACTGGTCCCGAATGGACCACGGTTTACCCCGAGTAGTCTCCCCGCTGCTCGGGGTTTCTTTTTTTCAAGCCTGCGCAATTCCGTTTTACATGCCTGGCTTCTCGAAAAACGTTTTGGCGTCTTCCAGATATTCCTCGCGTTTTGAGGGCGGTAGCCACTGCGCATAGAATCCCACCAGCTTCGTCTCGCGCAGTATCCGCATCTCGCGATTGATGATCTCCATGGCTTGCCGACCCTGCACTGTGTTCGAGCAGCCTATATGCGTGAACTGGTATTTGGGAGCGCCTTTGACCGGCAAGAAGACCAGATCCTGTTCGGGTATTCCTTGCTGGCGTGCTTGATACAGCGCTTCCGGCCAATAGCTGATCAGACCTTGCAAGCGTCCCAGTCGCTCCATTTGCAATAAACTGCCAACGGCATCGCCGCCGTAATGCATGCTCAATTCGTCGTCCGCAACCTTGCTCAGAATCTGATCAATGACCAGTCCATAGCTGCGCTCGGCAACCACGCCTATCTTCACGGTCTTGCTTTTCAGCACGGCATCCAGATCGACCACGCTGCGATCCACATACGGAGTGAACTGGGCCATGTCCTGCTGGCGCACAATCAAACCGTTGCTGAATGCCGCAAAAGTCGGGATCGAAAATACAATGCTTTTGGCCCGTTCCTGCGTCCAGAGTAAGGTGGGGTCGCACGCAAACACGCCCTCCTTGAGCATTTGCATCCCGCGTGCACGGTTCACGCGCATCAGCAGATGGTCATATTCAGGCATCCGGGCGATGAGTAATGGCATCAGTCTGTCGACAGCGCCTTTTCCTTCATCAGGGCCGGAAAAAATCGTCGAAGGAGGCAAGTCCCTTAGCAGCCATATCAGCGTGTCCTTTGCATGGCTGAAGCGTGGCAGAGCCATGAGACTCAGCAGGGCGAGGCAGATGACCAGTGTCGGTCTGGCGGGATGCGAGTTGCGATAAGGCATCGCGGATGTCGTCCCCGGGAAATGGCTGGAGTATAGGCGTCAGATGACGCGCAGGAGAATAGACGCTCCAGGTCGAGCGTGCCGCGCAGTATCACTCATAACCCGTCGCCAGGAATATCGGGCTTTGCCTGACCCCCCTTAAGGGTATTTGTCACTGTGCAAACCGCTCCGGATCATCAACCACTGCAGACATCACAGCCAATCGGCTGGAGCGGGTCGTTCAATGGGGCTGCTTCGGGTAGACTTGCCGCCTTTCCCCGTATCTAGAAGCCCGTTCATGGCCCAGCCGTCCACGACCTACAAATTCGAACTCAACCTTACCGATCTTGATCGTGGGGTTTACGAAACCGTCAAACAGACCATTGCCCGTCATCCTTCGGAAACCGAGGAGCGTATGACCGTGCGCCTGCTGGCTTATGCCTTCTGGTACAACGAGCAGCTGTCTTTTGGTCGTGGCCTTTCTGATGTGGATGAGCCTGCGCTGTGGGAAAAAAGTCTTGATGACCGCGTCCTGCACTGGATCGAGGTTGGCCAGCCTGACTCTGATCGCCTGACATGGTGTTCGCGCCGTACCGAACGTACCAGTCTGCTGGCCTATGGCAGCCTGCGCGTGTGGGAAGGGAAGGTTATTCCGGCTATCAAGAACCTGAAAAACGTCAACGTCGCCGCTGTTCCGCAAGAAGTGCTCGAGGTGCTGGCCAAGGACATGCCGCGGGTCATCAAGTGGGATGTGATGATCAGCGAAGGGACCATATTCGTCACGGATGATCGTGGTCAGCATGAAGTCCAGCTGCAATGGCTTACCGGCGAGCGCGGCTGAGGTCGTCCAGGTCTCGACGCCTCCTGTAGGAGCGCACGAGCACCGCGAGTTCCTGCAGAAAAGCATTTAAATTCAGTTAGTCAGTTATTTAACGTCTGGTCGGAATCAAAAAAACCGCATGCGCATCGAACCTCGTCTCCTGCCGCAAACCCTGCCTTTTCTCGGCGATCTGCCGCCGTTGCTGACCCGGCTGTATGCCGCGCGGGGTGTGCTGTCAGAAGCCGAACTCGACAAGAGCCTGGCGCGGTTGATTCCTTATCAGCAACTCAAGGGGATCGATGCGGCGGTAGACTTGTTGGTCACGGCGCTGAACGAGCGGCAGCGGATCCTCATCGTTGGCGATTTTGATGCTGATGGCGCTACAGCAAGCACAGTAGGCGTGTTGGGGCTGAGGCTGCTGGGTGCCGCGCATGTTGATTATCTGGTGCCCAATCGCTTCGAGTACGGTTACGGCCTGACCCCGGAAATTGTCGCAGTTGCGCTGGAGCGCGAGCCTCAACTGCTGATGACTGTCGATAACGGCATCTCCAGCGTTGAAGGTGTCGCCGCGGCTAAAGCGGCAGGCCTGCAGGTGCTGGTCACCGATCACCACTTGCCAGGCCACGAACTGCCTGCGGCTGACGCTATCGTCAATCCCAATCAGCCAGGCTGCACGTTCCCAAGCAAGGCCCTGGCTGGCGTCGGGGTTATTTTCTATGTGTTGATGGCGTTGCGTGCGCGGCTGCGAGACAGTGGCTGGTTCGAGGCTAATCAGCGCGCACAACCCAACCTGGGCGAATTGCTGGATCTGGTCGCTTTGGGCAGCGTCGCCGACGTGGTGCCGCTGGATACCAATAATCGCATTCTGGTGCATCAGGGCTTGCTGCGTATACGCGCAGGCCGTGCGCGTCCAGGCCTGAAAGCGATTCTCGAAGTTGCACGTCGCGACCACAAACGGATTACCTCTACTGACCTGGGGTTCATTCTCGGGCCGCGACTGAACGCGGCGGGGCGTCTGGACGACATGAGTCTGGGTATCGAATGCCTGCTCTGCGAAGACGAAACCCTGGCCCGTGAAATGGCCGTGCAACTGGATGAGCTGAATCAGGACCGCAAATCCATTGAGCAAGGCATGCAGCGTGAGGCGCTGGCCCAGCTCAAGGACTTGCCGCTGGAGTCGATGCCGTTCGGCCTTTGCCTGTTCGAACCAGACTGGCACCAGGGGGTGATTGGCATCCTCGCGTCGCGCATGAAAGAGCGTTACCACCGTCCGACCATCGCATTCGCCAGTGCTGGTGAGGGCATGCTAAAGGGGTCCGCTCGCTCAGTACCCGGTTTCCACATTCGTGACGCACTGGACGCTGTGGCTGCCCACCATCCCGAACTGATCAGCAAGTTTGGCGGCCACGCAATGGCGGCGGGATTGTCATTGCCGGAGGAGAACTTCCCGGCGTTCGCCGAAGCTTTCGATGTAGAAGTGCGGCGCCAATTAAATGAAGAGGACCTGACCGGTCGTCTGCTGTCTGACGGCGCGTTGGCGGTCGAAGAATTTCACCTGGAGCTGGCCCGCGCACTGCGCAATGCAGGTCCGTGGGGTCAGCACTTCCCCGAGCCGCTGTTTCACGGTGTCTTCCAGCTGGTAGAGCAGCGGGTGGTAGGTGAGCGTCATCTGAAGATGGTGCTCAAGAGTGAGTGCGGCAGCGTGAAACTTGATGCCATCGCATTTGGTGTGGATCGTGATGTCTGGCCGAACCCGAACATCCGTTGGGTCGAACTGGCCTATAAACTGGATCTCAACGAGTTTCGCGGCAATGAAACCGTCCAGCTCATGGTCGCGCACATCGCGCCGCGCTAGGGCAAACAGCAGGAACCCTCAAAGGTATTGGGTTGTCGACTAGGCTTCAGGCACGTTTTTTATCACGTGCCCTGCTGCCTATTACAGCCTGAGAGGTTCCCATGAGCTTGTTGTTAGAACCCTACACCTTACGCCAGCTAACCCTGCGCAACCGCATCGCGGTATCCCCGATGTGTCAGTACTCAGCGGTCGATGGCCTGACGAACGACTGGCATCTGGTTCACCTTGGCAGCCGAGCAGTGGGCGGTGCCGGCCTTGTCTTTACCGAGGCCGTTGCGGTCACCAAAGACGGCAGAATCACGCCTGAAGACCTTGGCCTGTGGAACGATGAGCAGATCGAAGGCTTGCAGCGAATCACTCGCTTCATCAATGCTCAAGGTGTTGTTGCAGGCATTCAGCTTGCTCACGCCGGGCGCAAGGCCAGCACCTGGCGGCCGTGGTTGGGCAAGTCGGGCAGCATCAAAGCCGAAGAGGGCGGCTGGACGCCTTGGGGGCCATCGCCGATTGCTTTCGATCCCAAGCATACCGCTCCGGTGCAATTGAGCGAGGCGCAGATTCAGGACGTCATTCAGGCATTCGTGGCCTCTGCAAAGCGGGCGCTGACGGCCGGTTTCAAGGTGGTTGAAGTGCATGCCGCCCACGGCTATCTGTTGCACCAGTTCCTGTCGCCGCTCAGCAATCAGCGTCAGGATAAATACGGCGGCTCATTTGAAAACCGTATTCGTCTGACGCTGGAGGTGACTCAAGCGGTCCGTGCCGTGTGGCCTGAAGAGTTGCCTTTGTTTGTGCGGGTCTCCGCCACTGATTGGGTGGAAGATGGCTGGAACCCCGATGAAACCGTTGAACTGGCGCGCCGCTTGAAGGATTTGGGTGTTGACCTGATTGACGTGTCGTCGGGCGGCACTTCAGCCAATGCTGAAATTCCGGTGGGTCCGGGGTATCAGACGCGCTTCGCAGAACGGGTTCGCAAGGAGTCGGACATGGCGACGGGCACCGTAGGCATGATCACTGAACCGGCTCAGGCCGAACATATCCTGCGCACTGGGCAGGCCGATATCATCCTGCTCGCCCGCGAACTGTTGCGTGATCCCTACTGGCCGCTGCATGCCGACGATGACCTCGGCGGCCGCAAGGCAACCTGGCCTGCGCAGTATCAACGTGCGACCCATCGCGACCAGCCGATTCATGAGTCTGATTTGCGGGATTAGTGCCTGAGTGAGAGTCGGCGCTTGCGAACATGCATGACACCGTGGGACCGGCTAGCCGGGAAAGGGCCGATACAGTCGGCTCATTTCTGTCGCCAGTCATTCGGCCTTCCCGGCTAAAGCCGGTCTCGCGTCGTTGCAACATCTGGAAGCACACCGACTCTCCAGTCCTGACACACTTCGTTTTACTCTGCCGTGTACCCAATCGAATGAAAAAAGTCTGTGGAGGCTTTCCATGAACACGCGTGGCTTACTCGACCAACTTCTTAAATCCGGCCAGGAGATGCTGCAGAACAAGGCCGGTGGTGCCGGGCATCAGCAAGGCGGCAAGAAATCCTCTGCCGCGGGCGGCCTGGGTGGTTTGCTGGGCGGTGCTGGTGGCGGTGGTTTGAGCAGTCTGTTGTCGGGGGCGGGTGGTGGTGCCCTGGCTTCCGGCGCCATGGGTTTGCTGTTGGGCAGCAAGGGCGGGCGCAAAGTCGGCGGCAAAGTGCTGACCTATGGTGGCCTGGCGGCGCTGGGCGTCATTGCCTACAAGGCATATGGCAACTGGCAGGCCAAGCAGGGTCTGGCCACTCAGGGTGAGCCACAAACCATTGATCGTCTGCCACCGGAGCAAGTCGAGGAGCACAGTCAGGCAATCCTTCGGGCCCTGGTTGCCGCGGCAAAATCTGACGGTCACGTGGATGAGCGCGAACGTGAGTTGATCGAAGGTGAATTTACCAAGCTGACCGGTGATCAGGAGCTGCAACAATGGCTGCACGCCGAATTGAACAAGCCACTGGACCCCGTTGAAGTCGCGCGCGCCGCGAAGACGCCGGAAATGGCTGCAGAAATGTACATCGCCAGTGTGATGCTGGTGGATGAAGAGCAATTCATGGAGCGTGTTTATCTGGACGAACTGGCCCGTCAGCTCAAGCTGGCACCCGCGTTGAAAGCTGAGTTGGAGATACAGGTGCGCCAGGTTCAGGGTTGATTGCAGTCGATTATGCTTGCTCGCAGCAAATGACAACGCGGTATGCCTTTCAACCGTGTCTCATGTATCGCGGGCAAGCCTCGCTCCCACAGTTCCTGCGTCAGGCTGGCCCAACCACCCATCTGCAACACCCATCCAACCTCTGCATTCATTCGAATACCTAAGGCCTGTAAGAAGATTCTCCGGGTTTCGTGGGAATAGGCCTAATTTATCTCTGAAACAACCCCCTTAGTTCGTCAGAGCCTGGGCTATACTCAGGCCGCGTTGGGCCGTTAGTCGGTCCGCTTCTTGAACCCGGCGTGAAGTCCGGTGTTGAACTCTTGAGGGATGACCGTGAAGAACTGGACCTTACGCCAACGGATCTTGGCGAGTTTCGCCGTAATTATCGCCATCATGCTCATGATGGTTGTCGTGTCGTTTTCCCGCCTGCTATCCATTCAGTCCAGCGAAGAAGAAGTTCGCCTTGATGCACTTCCAGGCGTGTACTACAGCACCCTGCTGCGCAGCGCCTGGGGAGAAAGTTACATCCGCACTCTCGAGCTGATCGGTGAAGGAGAAGGACGTGAGTTGACCGGCCCGGAAAAAGACCAGTTCAAGGATTTCGAGGCGCGTCTTCAGCAGCAGGTGGACAACTATAAACAGACCATCTTCGACGATAACGATCGCGCAAATTTCACTGACTTCGAGCGGCAGCGCGAGACGTACACGCGCCTGCTCAATGACGTGCACACCAGTTTCCAGCGCGGCGACTATATAAAAGCCAAGACCGAGTTTTATGATCAGACCAGACCAGTATGGTCGGCGGGTCGTAAGCAACTTAACGACATCATCGTCATCAACAAAAAAGTAGCTGATGACGCTACCGACCGAATTGTCGTGGCTGTTACCGGCGCAAAAATCAGCATGGGGCTTTCTCTGCTCATTGCGATCATTGCTGCGACATCATGCGGGCTGTTGCTGATGCGCTCGATCATGTCGCCGATGCAACGCATCGTCAGCATCCTGGAAACCATGCGCACCGGAGACTTGAGCAAACGGCTCAATCTGGATCGCAAAGACGAATTCGGCGCTGTGGAAACCGGCTTCAACGACATGATGACCGAGTTGACCGGGCTGGTTTCCCAGGCGCAACGCTCTTCGGTACAGGTCACGACCTCCGTCACCGAGATCGCTGCAACCTCCCGGCAGCAGCAGGCCACGGCGACCGAGACCGCAGCGACGACCACCGAGATCGGCGCGACTTCCCGGGAAATTGCGGCCACGTCCCGCGACCTGGTACGCACGATGACCGAAGTGACCAGTGCTGCTGATCAGGCTTCGATCCTCGCCGGTTCCGGCCAGCAGGGCCTGGCGCGGATGGAAGACACCATGCACCAAGTGATGGGCGCGGCGGATCTGGTCAACGCCAAACTGGCGATCCTCAATGAGAAGGCCGGCAACATCAATCAGGTGGTAGTGACTATCGTCAAGGTTGCTGACCAGACCAACCTGCTGTCGCTCAATGCTGCCATCGAAGCTGAGAAAGCCGGTGAGTATGGCCGTGGTTTTGCGGTGGTTGCGACAGAAGTACGCCGTCTGGCTGACCAGACTGCGGTGGCGACTTATGACATCGAGCAGATGGTCCGTGAGATCCAGTCGGCGGTGTCTGCCGGTGTGATGGGCATGGACAAGTTCTCCGAGGAAGTGCGCCGCGGCATGTTCGAAGTCACCCAGGTCGGCGAACAGTTGACGCAGATTATTCATCAAGTGCAGGCGTTGGCGCCTCGGGTGTTGATGGTCAACGAAGGCATGCAGGCTCAGGCTACCGGCGCCGAGCAGATCAATCAGGCGCTCGTGCAGTTGGGCGATGCCAGTAGCCAGACTGTGGAGTCCTTGCGTCAGGCCAGTTTTGCCATTGATGAGTTGAGTCAGGTGGCGGTCGGTTTGCGTAGCGGCGTTTCGCGTTTCAAAGTCTGAGTACTGACCATGAGCGATCAACCGGTCAGTCGCGGCAGTTCCTCGGTAGCGCCGAAAAACAAGCTGTTCCTGCTATTTCGTATCGGCGATGAACGCTACGCACTGGAGGCGCTGCAAGTCGCCGAAGTGCTGCCGCGTCTACCGCTCAAGGCCATTGCCCAGGCTCCACGATGGGTCGCAGGTGTGTTGGCCCATCGCGGCGATATGATCCCCGTGATTGATCTTGCAGCGTTGGCGTTCGGGCAGATCGCCAAGTCGCGAACCAGTACGCGATTGGTGTTGGTGCATTACCAGGTTGATGCCGGACAGCCCAAGCGCTTGCTGGGGCTGATTATCGAGCAGGCCACCGACATGCTGCGATGCGCGCCGGACGAGTTCAAGGACTACGGCCTGGACAATCCTGAGGCGTCCTATCTGGGGCCGGTACGCGAAGACGCGTCAGGGCTTGTGCAGTGGATCCACGTCCAGGACTTGCTCAGTGATCAGGTGCGTGAGTTGCTCTATCCGGCGCAGCCCCCGGAAGCTGAATTGATTGGAGAGGCACCATGAGCCAGGAGGCGCGCTTCTTCGGTTTTCTCAAGGACCGCATCGGCCTTGATGTCGCTTCCATAGGTGAGGCGATCGTCGAGCGTGCGATTCGTCAGCGTTATCTGGCCACCAAGGCTATCGACAGCGACGGTTACTGGCAGCTTCTGCAGTCATCGGCTGAAGAGCAACAGGCGTTGATCGAGGCTGTAATCGTTCCCGAAACCTGGTTTTTTCGCTATCCGGAATCCTTTGTTTCATTAGGCAACCTCGCCAAGGCACGCATTGCCGAGCTGAACGGCGTACGGCCGATCCGTATCCTCAGCCTGCCGTGTTCCACGGGTGAAGAACCTTATTCCATCGCCATGGCTTTGCTGGATGCGGGTGCGCTGGCAGCGCAGTTCACCATCGATGCAATGGATATCAGCCCGATATCCATTCAGCGCGCAGAGCGCGGCGTGTACGGTAAAAACTCGTTTCGCGGCGATGACATTTCTTATCGTGATCGTTATTTCAACGCCTCCGACGACGGTTTCGAGTTACAGGATCGGGTGCGTGAACGGATCAGCTTCCGTGCCGGCAATTTGCTCGATCCGGCACTGACAAACCAGACGGCCTATGACTTCGTGTTCTGTCGTAATTTGCTGATCTATTTCGATCAGCCCACGCAGAAACATGTGTTTGAGGTGCTCAAGCGCCTGACCCGCGATGACGGCATTCTGTTTATCGGACCTGCCGAAGGCAGCCTGTTGACGCGCATGGGCATGCGCTCGATTGGTATTCCCCAGACTTTTGCGTTCAGTCATTACAGCGCTCCGCAAGAGCCCGTACCGCTGCCTGCTGAGCCCTCTCCGCGCAGTGCAATTGTCCCGCCGGGTTTCAACCCGCGAAGCGTTTCGCGTACTCCGCCGCGACCGACCACCGTGTCGCTTGCGCCTACGCAACGGTCACCTTCCGTTGCAACGGGGAGCCCCGTTACGGCAACGGGTAGAGACGACATTGCGACATTGCTCGCCACTATCGCCAGCCTTGCCAACGAAGGCAAAAGCGCTGATGCACGCGCTGCGTGTGAGCGCTTTCTGAAAAGCCATGAACCTGTGGCGCAGGTGTTTTACTGGTTGGGGTTGCTCAGCGAGGTCGAAGGCAGCAATGCCCAGGCTCAGGGCTTTTATCGCAAGGCGCTGTATTTGCAGCCGCAACACCCGGAGGCATTGGCGCAACTTGCAGCGTTGCTGGCGGCCCAGGGTGATAGCGCCGGGGCACGCAGGCTGAATGAACGTGCGGCCCGCAGTATGAACAAGCAAGGTGGTAGCCCGCGATGAGCAGAATCTTCAGCTATTCGAGCTTCATCCACGAGGATGCCCAGGCAATCGATGACTGCTGGAATCGCATCGGCATTCATGGTGACCGGTCGTGCCCGCTGCTGGTCGAGCATATCCACTGCCGTAACTGCCCGGTCTATGCCGCAGCGGCTACCAGCTTGCTGGATCGCTACGCGCTGACCCGAGGCGATGACGATCATGTGCAAAGGGCCGATTTCAAGGTCAAGACCAAGACGCGCTCGATTCTGGTTTTCCGTCTGGGCGAAGAGTGGCTGGGGTTCCCCACTCGCTGTATGGTCGAGATTGCACCATCACAAACCATTCATTCGCTGCCGCATCAGCGTTCCCGGGCACTGCTCGGTGTGGCCAATGTGCGTGGTGCGCTGGTTGCCTGCCTTTCACTGGTGGAATTGTTGGGGCTCGATACTACGGTTGTGCCTGCGCAATCGAGCCGGATTATGCCGCGCATGCTGATCGTGGCCGCTGATGGCGGTCCGGTGGTGGTGCCGGTGGATGAAATTCACGGTATCCATGCCATCGAAGAAGATCTGCTGGACTCGGCTTCGACTTCCGGAACGCATGCCAACGCGCGCTTTACCCGAGGTGTCTTGCAATGGAAGGATTACAGCCTGCGTCTGCTCGATGAAGAACAACTGTTGTCGGCGATCAATCGGAGCCTTTCATGACGCCAGATGAAATGCGCGATGCCTCGCTGTTCGAGCTGTTCACCCTTGAGGCCGAAGCCCAGACTCAAGTACTGAGCGGTGGTTTGCTTGCCCTTGAGCGTGACCCGACCCAGGCCGATCACCTGGAAGCCTGCATGCGTGCCGCCCACTCACTCAAAGGCGCGGCACGTATCGTCGGTGTCCATTTCGGTGTCAGCGTTGCCCATGTCATGGAAGATTGTCTGGTCAGCGCTCAGGAAGGTCGTCTTTATCTGCAGCCCGAACATATCGACGCCTTGCTGCAAGGGACTGATCTGTTGATGCGTATTGCGACGCCTGGCGTGAGCAACGTCGCGCAGGCCGATATCGACGCTTACGTAGAACGCATGAACACCCTGATGAGCCAGGGCAGCGGTATGCTGCGCGGTGCGACGTTATCAACCCCCTCCGCTGACGATGCCTTGTTGGCGGCCGCGATGGGGTTGACGCAATCGACGCCTTCCGGTCTTGATCCGTTGCTCGCACTCAAGCTTCCTGACGAAAATCCGGTGCCCGGTATTGCCACTGTGCCAGTGCCAGAGCCGGTGTCGTCTGTCGACGAAGGCCCGGTTGAGCCTGCTGCTGCGCCTGCCATGCGGCGTAACCGTCGGGCATCCGAGGGCGGCGAGCGCGTGTTGCGGGTGACGGCCGAGCGACTGAACAGCTTGCTGGATCTGTCGAGCAAGTCACTGGTCGAGACGCAACGCATCAAGCCTTATCTGGCCAATATGCAGCGGCTCAAGCGTATCCAGACCGGCAGCAGTCGCGCGCTGGATGATCTTGAGGCCAGTTTTGGCGAGGCTGGTCTTGGTCCGGATGCCCAAAAAGCTCTGGACGAAGCGCGCCGTCTACTCGCCGAAGCGCAGCAGATGCTGGTTAGCCAGACTGCTGAACTTGACGAATTCGGCTGGGTGGCGGGGCAGCGAGCGCAGGAGCTTTATGACACTGCACTGGCTTGCCGGATGCGACCGTTTGCCGATGTTCTGGCCGGTCAGGCGCGCATGGTGCGTGATCTCGGACGCGAGCTCGGCAAGCAGGTCCGGTTGGAAATCGAAGGCGAAAAAACCCAGGTCGATCGTGACGTGCTGGAAAAGCTCGAGGCCCCGCTGACCCATTTGCTGCGCAACGCTGTGGACCACGGCATCGAGCTACCTGAAACGCGGCTGGCTGCGGGTAAACCGGCAGAAGGACTGATTCGTCTCAAAGCGTCCCATCAAGCGGGCCAGTTGCAGGTCGAGCTCAGCGATGACGGCGGCGGTGTGGACCTTGAGCGGTTGCGCAGCAATATCATCAAGCGTCAATTATCGCCTGCTGAAACGGCGTCGCAATTGAGCGAAGAAGAACTGCTGACGTTCCTGTTTCTGCCCGGTTTCAGTTTGAAAGACAAAGTCACCGAAATTTCCGGACGTGGCGTCGGCCTTGACGCTGTCCATGACATGGTTCGCCAACTGCGCGGCGTGGTCTTCGCTGAACAGCAGGCAAACCATGGCACCCGGTTTGTGATGGAAGTGCCGTTAACCCTGTCGGTAGTGCGCAGCCTGGTAGTAGAGGTCGGCGGCGAAGCCTATGCGTTCCCGTTGGCGCACATTGAGCGCATGAGCGATGTGCACAGCGACGATATTGTCCAGCTCGAAGGGCGCCAGCATTTCTGGCATGAAGGGCGACACGTCGGCCTGGTCGCCGCTAGCCAGTTACTGCACCGGCCACCAAGCCAGAGCTCTGAAGGTGTGCTCAAAGTCGTGGTGATCCGTGAGCGGGATGCGGTCTATGGCGTTGCTGTCGAGCGTTTTATCGGCGAGCGCACGCTCGTGGTATTGCCTTTGGATCCCCGGCTGGGCAAGGTCCAGGACATCTCCGCGGGTGCCTTGCTCGACGATGGCTCGGCAGTGCTGATCATCGATGTCGAGGATATGCTGCGTTCGGTAGAGAAGTTGCTCAACACCGGACGTCTTGAACGCATCGACCGGCGCAACCGTCAGGTTGACGCTGTATCGCGCAAACGTGTGCTGGTGGTCGACGATTCGTTGACGGTACGTGAGTTGCAGCGCAAGTTACTGGTCAATCGCGGCTACGAAGTGGCCGTTGCCGTGGACGGTATGGATGGCTGGAATGCATTGCGCGCAGAAGATTTCGATTTGCTCATCACCGATATCGACATGCCCCGCATGGACGGTATCGAACTGGTCACGCTGGTACGTCGGGATACTCGATTGCAGTCCCTGCCAGTGATGGTCGTTTCCTACAAGGATCGCGAAGAAGATCGCCGTCGTGGTCTGGATGCGGGGGCTGATTACTATCTGGCCAAGGCCAGTTTCCATGACGACGCGTTACTCGATGCCGTTGCTGAATTGATTGGGGATGCTCAGGCATGAAGATCGCGATCGTCAATGACATGCCTATGGCAGTCGAGGCCTTGCGTCGGGCGGTGGCCCTTGAGCCTTTGCACGAAGTGGTTTGGGTAGCGGGCAACGGGGCAGAGGCTGTGCGTAAATGCGCCGAGCTGCTTCCGGACGTCATTCTGATGGACCTGATCATGCCGGTCATGGACGGCGTCGAAGCCACCCGGCAGATCATGGCGGCGACGCCTTGCGCGATTGTGATCGTCACCGTCGACCGCCAGCAAAATATGAATCGGGTGTTCGAAGCGATGGGGCATGGTGCGCTGGATGTCGTGGATACGCCCGCCATCGGCGCAGGCAACCCCAGGGACGCCGCCGCACCGCTGTTGCGCAAGATCCTCAATATCGGCTGGTTAATGCGCCCGGAGCAACGCTCCGAACCGATTGTTTCGGCACCGTTGCGCTCCAGTAGTCAGCGTCAGCAATTGGTGGCTATCGGTTCGTCGGCAGGCGGGCCCGCAGCGCTGGAGATATTGCTGAAAGGCTTGCCGGTCAATTTCCCGGCGGCCATCGTGTTGGTGCAGCACGTGGATCAGGTTTTTGCCGCTGGCATGGCTGAATGGCTCAGCAGCTCCTCGGGGTTGCCGGTTCGGCTGGCTCAGGAAGGCGAACCGCCTCGGCCTGGAACGGTGCTGCTGGCGGGCACCAATCACCATATCCGTTTATTGAAGAACGGCACGCTGGCCTATACGGCAGAACCGGTCAATGAAATTTATCGGCCATCCATTGACGTTTTTTTTGAAAGCGTGGCGCGTTACTGGACCGGAGAAGCAGTAGGTGTTTTGCTGACGGGCATGGGACGCGACGGGGCTCAAGGCCTCAAACTCATGCGCCAGCAAGGTTATTTGACCATCGCTCAGGATCAACAGTCCTGCGCGGTGTACGGCATGCCCAAAGCGGCAGCGGCCATTGATGCGGCGGTTGAGATCAGACCGCTGGAGACTATTTCGATGCGTTTGAAAGAGGTGTTCGCCCAATGAGTATTTACGCGAAATCACCATCAGGCGCTGGACAGGAGTTGGGGAATGAATGACTTGCTGCTGGACTCCCTCCAGCCAGATGACGAAAACTCGGCCATGGTGCTGCTGGTCGATGATCAGGCGATGATCGGCGAAGCGGTCAGGCGTAGTCTGGCCAACGAGGACCGAATCGACTTTCACTTCTGCGCTGATCCGCATCAGGCCATTGCGCAGGCGATCCAGATCAAGCCCACGGTTATCCTGCAGGATCTGGTCATGCCAGGCCTGGACGGCCTGACGCTGGTGCGCGAGTACCGCAATAATCCGCTGACCAAAGACATTCCGATCATCGTGCTTTCGACCAAGGAAGACCCGATGATCAAGAGCGCGGCGTTTTCTGCCGGCGCCAACGATTATCTGGTCAAACTGCCGGACACGATCGAGCTGGTGGCGCGGATTCGTTACCACTCACGTTCGTACATGACCCTGTTGCAACGTGACGAAGCGTACCGTGCCTTGCGGGTGAGTCAGCAGCAGTTGCTCGACACCAACCTCGTGCTGCAGCGCCTGATGAACTCTGATGGTTTGACGGGCCTGTCCAACCGTCGTCATTTCGACGAGTACCTGGAGCTGGAGTGGCGTCGTGCGAGCCGTGATCAGACCCAGTTGTCTTTGATGATGATTGATGTCGATTTCTTCAAGGCGTACAACGACAACTTCGGCCATCTGGAAGGCGACGAAGCGCTGCGTCAAGTGGCCAAGGCCATTCGCGCCAGTTCGGCTCGCCCATCGGACCTGCCTGCGCGTTATGGCGGCGAAGAGTTCGCGCTGGTGCTGCCCAATACGTCACCGGGTGGTGCACGTCTGCTGGCCGAGAAGCTGCGCATGACCGTCGCGGGCATGAACATCCCGCACATCGCGCCGACACCTGGCGCTTCGTTGACGGTCAGCATTGGCGTATCGACCATCGTCCCGCAGCCTGGCACCAACAGCCGCCAGTTGATTCAGGAAGCGGACAAAGGGCTTTATGCGGCCAAGCATAATGGGCGTAATCAGGTTTCGGTGGCGTAGGGCCAGATTGAGGTCCGGCCTAAGCTGTTGGCTTCAGGGTTGCAAAGCCTGATCCGCCACGTTGTACCTGAAAGGGTTGCCCGCCAAACTATTCAGATTGAGTCTCACTACAGGGATCCAGATCCCTGTTTTGGTTTTTATATTTAGCCTGATACGCCTTCGCCAATGCGCCAAGGATGCCGACTTTATAGGAAAACGACTCTATAGGCAGACTATGGCCTATATTCCGAGCCCACGTTGCGATCATGATCTCGTTCCATCTGCGCCAGGGTTCGTACGCCGACCCCGGAGCAGGTGCCCAAGTCGCCTGCTAAATTCCGCTCTGTCTTGAGGTCGCACCCCTTGCCCGGGCGTACGCCTACCAACGTTCCCGCATCATTGGCGTAGATGCACAGATTCTCGAGCCCTCTCAGCGTTATGTAATTCATGGCTGAACAGCCTGGTCTCCCGCGGTGTAGCTAAAAGGATTACCATTTAGTTGGCTTAGATTAAGTCTTATGATCGGCAGCCAGAGCCCTGTTCTGGTTTTGTACTTGCTTTGATAGATTTTTGCCTCTGCTAGACCGGGCGCATTTTTATAGAAGAATGACTCCAGTGGTAATTGAGTCGGAATGTTTTGTGCCCAGACTTTTACCATCACCTCGTTCCACAGCGCTTCCATATTGGGAGGACGGTTTTCTCTAACTTTCAGGCTGACCATAAATTGTTCGGGAGACGCAGTGCTTAAAGAGCACTGGTAATCCCGGTTGAGGATAGTTCGTGTATAAGCGTACCATTGGTCCACGGTTTGAACGCCTACCCCGGCGCAAGTACTGATATCGGCGAGTTGAAAGTTTCTCGGTTTGAGGCCACACCCCCGATTGCCCCGGGCGCCCACCAGAGTCCCGGCATCGTAGGCATACACGCACAAATATTCTACCGGCTTGCCTTGTGCAGTCGCTTCGCTCTGTGACAGGAATGTAAAGCCGCTATTGTGGTAGAGGTTTTGAACATGAGCATCGGCTCTCATATAGGAAAATGAGATACCGCCTAGCTGGGTTGATAACGCGCTTGGATTCCAGGAGTCGTAGGCTCCATTCTCCGTCGCGCGAATAATAACTCCGTTACAGTAATAAGCCGGCAGGTTATTCGGACAGGCTGCCCTCGTATCCAAATACCGAGCGTTTATGGCCGCTGCTATGGCGTCACCTGATGAAGCGGAGTTGATAATCTCAAGGGATAAAGCTTCAGATATTTTAAGCGGTTCCAGGCCAATCCCCACGCTGTAGGTAAACACCCCATTGCCACCCACGTCACCGGCCACTGCAGATGTGGGTACGGTGAACACCACCGGCCGAGCCGTACCCACGAGTTGAACGGTTGCATTGTATTGAGATTTACCTGTCCATCTCAGTCCTACATTGTGCCCACTGGTAATGGTGGGGTAGGTGACATTGACTGTCACGTTGGCGCCCAGTGTTGAAAGGTTCAGCTTCCCTGCTTGTGCTTGTGGCGCAACCGGTTTCGGAAAAGTGGCGGGAACTGCGTTCCCTATTACATTGATCGATAGACGATTGGATACTTCGATAGGGCTGTTATCGACGCCCACGCTGTAAGTCAATACGCCGCTGCTGCCTGTATCGGCAGCTATGTTGGCCTTAGGCACAGTAAACGTCAGCGGTCCCGCTGCGCCCACTGTCTGCACGGGTGATTTATAGGTGTTTTTACCCGTCCACCACACCGAAACAGTATGACCTGTAGCAACAGCCGGATACGTGACGTTTACAGTGGCATTCGCACCCAGTGTGTTCAGATCGATTGTCTTGTTGGGGGCTTCAGTTACCGTGGGGTCAGGCAATACCAATGCGCGTGTTTTACTGCTCTGGATAACCGACACCTCTACGTTTGATGTTGAGCTGCCCAGGCGGTTCTGCAAACCGGTAGCTAAACTACATGCGCTCAACGCGCAGGACAACGTTATGGCAAGGGCAGTGCATTGTGATGTCAAACGCATGATGACGTCTCGCTTTTGCCTGGTTTTGCCGTAGATATAAGAGGGTGTCCAACTCGTTATCTATAAGGCAATGCGCGTTGAATGGTCGGAACGTTACACTGCTTGTCGGTAAGTTTTAACGATCTTTAGGTGTGACTAAATATCTGGCCGTGTACCAGGGAAGCGATGCAGGATGCACCGCTTTTTTAAGCTTTTGAGTTATCGGATAGTGATTTGCTAAGCAATGACTTTGACCGAAAGCGGTGCGGAGATGTTGATGGGATCGTTACCTGACCCGACCGAGTAAGTCACCGTGCCACTGGCGTTCAAATCGGCTTCGATATTGCCCTTTGGAATGAGGAATTGCAGTGTTTTAATGTCTATTACTGTCTGGATAGGGGTGTGATACATCACCTTGCCACTCCAGCGTGCACCGACTGATTGGCCAACAGCCATGCTTGGGTAAGTGACACTCACCGTCGCACTATCGCCAAGAGTGCTTAATTGAATCGTACCGTTTTGCGCCTCCAGCACAACGGGCGACGGCAAGATGGATGAGCGTGCATTCGTTTGAGAGGTCATTGTGGTCTTCCTGATTTTCTTATAAAGAGAGTTCTGGGAAGGAGGGGATCCAACCGTCATGAAAGTCTGGCAGAAGGATGGATAAGTGAAAGACCATGTCGCTATGGTATTAATCGCTAAATTTTATATGTGTCGTTGAGAGGTAACTATTATCGGTGGTTGAAAGTACCCGTGATTAGTTATCCATGTTGATCTGCTCTGCTTCCCACTGTTCAAGCCGACCTCAGCCTTTTTCTCGTGGAGCATTGATAGCAGGATGCCGCGATGAACCGATATTTCGAAGAGGATGCCCAGTCCTGCAGCGGGCTTGCGTGAATGCTGCTCATCACTGCCCAACGGGCTGCCTTCATCGCCCTCACTCGGGTATACTCACCGGCTTTGAAAATTTCGCCTGCGAGTGCTGCCCACCATGGAAATCAACCCGATCCTAAACAGCATCAAGGACCTGTCCGAGCGCTCCGAAACCATTCGGGGGTATCTTTGACTACGATCACAAACATGATCGTCTGACCGAAGTTAACCGCGAGCTCGAAGATCCAAATGTCTGGAACAACCCAAGCTACGCCCAGGAACTAGGCCGCGAGCGTTCGCTGTTGGCGCAGATTGTAGACACCCTGGACGAAATGTCCTCCGGTCTGGCCGATGCCAAAGACCTGCTGCTGATGTCCGCCGAAGAAGAAGACCAGGCTGCCGTCGATGACGTGGCTGCCGAAGTCGAGCGCCTGCGTGCGTCGCTTGAGAAGCTTGAATTCCGTCGCATGTTCAGCGGCGAGATGGACCCCAACAACGCCTACCTGGATATCCAGGCCGGCTCCGGCGGTACCGAAGCACAGGACTGGGCCAACATCCTCCTGCGCATGTACCTGCGCTGGGCTGACAAGCGCGGTTTCGACGCGACGATCATGGAACTGTCCGCCGGTGAAGTCGCCGGTATCAAGGGCGCTACGGTGCACATCAAGGGCGAATACGCCTTTGGCTGGCTGCGTACCGAAATCGGCGTGCACCGTCTGGTGCGCAAGAGCCCGTTCGACTCCGGTAATCGTCGTCACACCTCGTTCTCGGCGGTCTTCGTTTCTCCGGAAATCGACGACAACATCGAAATCGACATCAATCCGTCGGACCTGCGTATCGATACCTATCGTTCGTCCGGTGCCGGTGGTCAGCACGTAAACACCACTGACTCGGCCGTGCGGATTACTCACGTACCGACCAACACCGTGGTGAGCTGTCAGAACGAACGTTCCCAGCACGCGAACAAAGACACCGCGATGAAAATGTTGCGGGCGCGCTTGTATGAGCAGGAAGTGCAGAAACGCAACGCCGCTTCCCAGGCACTGGAAGACACCAAGTCCGATATCGGCTGGGGTCACCAGATCCGTTCATACGTGCTGGACGCCTCGCGGATCAAGGATCTGCGGACCAACATCGAACGCAGTGACTGCGACAAGGTGCTGGACGGCGATCTCGACGAGTACCTGATTGCGAGCCTGAAACAAGGGCTGTAACCCGTCAGCCTTGATCTTCAAGACCCCCGTGCAAACGCGGGGGCAACGAACCTGTGATGGAATATTTAAAGACATGAGCGACCAACAACTCGACCCGCAAGCCCTGCAACAGGAAGAAAACACCCTGATCGCCCTGCGCAAGGAAAAGCTTGCTGCCGAGCGCGCCAAGGGTCAGGCTTTTCCTAATGACTTCCGCCGCGACAGCTACTGCAATGACCTGCAGAAAAAGTACGTGGACAAGACCAAGGAAGAGCTGGCTGAAGCGGCGATCCCGGTCAAGGTTGCCGGTCGCATTATGCTCAACCGTGGCTCGTTCATGGTGATTCAGGACATGACCGGTCGCATCCAGGTCTACGTCAACCGCAAGACTTTGTCGGAAGAAACCCTGGCCGCAGTGAAAACCTGGGACCTGGGCGACATCATTGCTGCTGAAGGCACGCTGGCGCGTTCGGGCAAAGGCGACCTGTACGTCGAAATGACCACTGTGCGTCTGCTGACCAAGTCGCTGCGTCCGCTGCCCGACAAACACCACGGCCTGACCGACACCGAGCAACGTTACCGCCAGCGCTACGTTGACCTCATCGTCAACGAAGAAGTGCGTGATACCTTCCGTGTGCGTTCTCAAGTCATCGCTCACATCCGCAGCTTCCTGATGAAGCGTGACTTCCTGGAAGTCGAAACGCCAATGCTGCAGACCATCCCTGGCGGCGCAGCAGCCAAGCCGTTTGAAACTCATCACAATGCGCTGGACATGGAAATGTTCCTGCGTATCGCGCCTGAGCTGTACCTGAAACGTCTGGTGGTTGGCGGCTTCGAGAAAGTGTTCGAGATCAACCGCAACTTCCGTAACGAAGGCGTCTCGACCCGTCACAATCCTGAGTTCACCATGCTTGAGTTCTATCAGGCGTATGCGGACTACGAAGACAATATGGACCTCACCGAGGAGCTATTCCGCGAACTGGCTCAACTGGTTCTGGGTACTACTGATGTGCCTTACGGCGACAAGGTATTCCACTTCGGCGAACCGTTCGTGCGTCTGTCGGTGTTCGACTCGATCCTCAAGTACAACCCGGATCTGACCGCTGCTGACCTGCAAGACATCGACAAGGCTCGTGCCATCGCCAAGAAAGCTGGCGCCAAAGTGCTGGGCTTCGAAGGTCTGGGCAAGCTGCAGGTGATGATTTTCGAAGAGCTGGTCGAGCACAAGCTGGAGCAGCCGCACTTCATCACTCAGTACCCGTTCGAAGTGTCGCCACTGGCACGCCGCAACGATGACAACCCGAACGTCACCGACCGTTTTGAACTGTTCATCGGCGGCCGTGAAATCGCCAACGCTTACTCCGAGTTGAACGACGCGGAAGATCAGGCCGAGCGCTTCCAGGCTCAGGTTGCCGACAAGGACGCGGGCGATGACGAAGCCATGCACTACGACGCTGACTTCGTGCGTGCGCTGGAGTACGGCATGCCGCCGACTGCCGGTGAAGGCATCGGCATCGACCGTCTGGTCATGCTGCTAACCAATGCCCCGTCGATCCGGGACGTGATCCTCTTCCCGCACATGCGCCCACAAGCGTAAGTGACGTGAAAAACGAGCCGCCTGTGATGGGCGGCTTTTTTTTGCGTGACGATTTGGCCTCTGAAAGCTTCAGTTCAGACATGTTGGTTTACATTTTCAGCGCAACTGGCATCTTGGCCTGGTGTGATTGCTCCGGGCTGGTAGGAGCGAACTTGTTCGCGAGGCGCTTACATGACCACCGCCGCGTCGACAAACAGGCTCTTGCCGTTGCAATCCCGGACAGATCGTTTTCAAGCAAAAGGAAAGAACCGTCGTGACCCGTTCGATTGCTCAAAATGGAGCCGCTGGTGCTGCCAGCGCCGTGGTGCAAAGTGTCGAGTATCAAGGTCGCAAGGCAAGTCGACAGGGCAGTGAACAGCGCAGGCAGGACATTCTCGATGCCGCCATGCGCATCGTCGTCCGTGACGGCGTGCGTGCGGTGCGTCACCGTGCTGTAGCTGCGGAGGCGGGTGTACCGCTGTCGGCCACCACGTACTACTTCAAGGACATCGATGACCTGCTCACCGACGCCTTTTCTCAGTACGTCGAACGCAGTGCCGCGTACATGGCCAAGCTCTGGGAAAGTACCGAAGTCACCTTGCGCGAAATGGTGGGACGTACTGACGGCACGACTGCTGGTCGTGCGCGTCTGGCCGATGAAATCGCGATCATGGCCATCGAATATATTCGTCGGCAACTGTCGACCCGCCGCGATTACCTGATTGCCGAACATGCCTTCCATTGTGAGGCGTTGATTAACCCGCGGCTGGCCCGACTGGTGGATGCGCATCGGGATATTCTGCTGCAAGGTGCCTACCGCCTTTTGCAGGTCATGGGCTCGGTTCAGCCACTTCAGGACGCTCAAGTGTTGACGGGGGTCATGTGTCGGATGGAGTATCAAGGTCTGCTACATGGCCCGCAGCCCGACGCGGACAAAGAAAACCTCGGTATTCTCACCCGTCAGATGCATCTGGTATTAGGCACGACAAAGCCGCTCGACGAGTGACAAGCCCCCCTCTCGGGAGTAGCCAATGAAAGCCTGGCGTCTGCTTTTCGCCTTGTCGTTCCTGCTGTTGAGTGGCTGCCTGGTGACGTTCAAGGATTCGATTCCGGCGCGCGAAGCGGCGCCAACGCGACTGCTGGGCAACTGGACCAGCAAGAATGCCTGGGGCGAGCCGCTTGAGCTGGAAATCAGCCGGACCGGCAGCAACGAGTACAAGGCAGTCAGCTACCGTAAGGGGGATCGCAAGCACCGCGATGGGTACGCTTTTACCGTCTCACGGCATGGCAGTCGCTGGTATCTGAGCGCCGGTCTGCCGGAAAAATATGGCGGCCATTTCGTAATGGCAGGCTTTGAACTGGCGCAAACCGGCGAGTTGGTGGTCTACAACCTGGACATGGATCGCTTCAACCAATGGGTTGAGCATAATGGGCTCAGCGGCGAAAAAATGCCAATAGGGAAAGACGACGGATTGTTGATCACCAGCCCTCTGGATCAAGTGTTTGGTTACCTGAACGATCCGGCCAATTCTGATGTTTTTCTCGAGGTAGCGCGTTACCAGCGGCTGCCCGAGCAGGGCACACGCCCGACCAACCAAGGGCCGACCAAGGCGCAATAACCAAGGAGCACGGGGTGGACGAGTACCAGCAGACTATACGAACGTTGTCGGATCGGATCGTCGCAGCCCAGACGCCGATTCGGGTTCTGGATGCGGTGAAGTGGGACGACACGGTGCGCAAGGATTTTCTTGCGGCCAAAGGCAAGGCCTTACCTGCGGTGGATCGCGCCTATTACGAAAATCGGCCTCTGGGTTTTGATTCCTCTGAACTGAAGCTCGAATTCCAGAATATCGAGCGCGACATCACCCGTCAGTTGGGCCAGTTCAACCCGGTGGGCCAGATCATGCGCCGCATGTGCAAGGAGTACCGCATGGTAGTCCGCATGCTGGAGGCCCGAGGGACTGCGGATTTCGGGCTGATCTCCCAGGAGTTGTACGGCGCGGCGTCTGACGCTTTCCATGCCGGTGATCCAACCCTGGCTGATCTGGGTTTGATGCTTTCTGACTACCTCAATAACATCGCCGGGCGCGGTGACCTCAAGGATGAGCCGAAAATCCTGACGGCCAAAGACGCGGTGTCTTTGCTGCAAAGTCGTCTGAACAAGGTTTTTGGTGAGGCCGAAGAGACCATTCGCGTCTTCGAATCCGACGGCATTGTCGCCGATGCCGCGGCAGGCGCCGACTACATCAAGATTCGTTCCGACGCGATGTTCAACGAGCGCGATGTGCGAGCCTTGGAAGTACATGAAGGGCTGGTGCATGTGGGCACCACGCTGAATGGCCAGAATCAGCCGATCTGTACCTTCCTGTCAAAAGGACCGCCGTCTTCGACCGTGACGCAGGAAGGCCTGGCGATCCTCATGGAGGTCATCGCCTTTGCCTCCTACCCAAGTCGCTTGCGCAAGCTGACCAACCGTACTCGCGCCATCCATATGGCCGAGGAGGGCGCTGATTTCCTTCAGGTGTTCGAGTTCTACCGTGAGCAAGGTTTTGGCATGTCTGAAAGCTACGGCAATGCCAGCCGGGTTTTCCGCGGCTCGGTGCCCAATGGCCTGCCGTTCACCAAGGACTTGTCCTATCTCAAGGGTTTCATCATGGTTTACAACTATATTCAGCTCGCCGTGCGCAAGGGCAAGCTGGAACAAGTGCCGCTGCTGTTCTGTGGCAAAACCACCCTTGAAGACATGCGTACCTTGCGTCAACTGGTGGATGAAGGCCTGGTCGTGCCGCCCAAGTACCTGCCCGAGCAGTTCCGGGACATGAATGCGCTGTCGGCGTGGATGTGCTTCTCGAACTTCCTGAACCACCTGAGCCTGGACCGGATCGAGGCGGACTATTCGAATATTTTGTAGCGCCTCAGATCTCTTGTAGGAGCTGCCGAAGGCTGCGAAGGCGGTGTGTCATTAGAATCCGATCGCAGCCTTCGGCAGCTCCTACAGAAAATGTATTTTATTGATCCGAGCCGCATCAAAAAACAAAAGGAATCCCGCTTGAAATTCCTCATCACCCTCACGCTGCTCTTGTCCCTGAGCGGCTGCAGCTCGATGCTGTTCTACCCGGAACCGGGCCTGCCGTTTACCCCTGAAAAAGCCCACCTGCAATACCGCGACGTGACCCTGACCGCTGCCGACGGCACGCAACTTCATGCCTGGTGGTTGCCTGCCAAAGAAGGCGTTGAAGTCAAAGGCACGGTGCTGCACTTGCATGGCAATGGCGGCAATCTGGCCTGGCACCTGGGCGGTAGTTGGTGGTTGCCGGAGCAGGGTTATCAGGTTCTGATCCTTGACTATCGCGGCTATGGTTTATCCCAGGGGGCGCCCAGCCTGCCTGCGATTTATCAGGACGTGGATGCAGCATTCGACTGGCTGAACAAAGCCCCTGAAGTGCAGGGCAAGCCGCTTGTAGTGCTCGGTCAGAGCATCGGCGGTGCGCTGGGGGTGCATTACCTGTCTGAGCATCCGCAGCAACGTTCGCGGCTCAAGGCGCTGATTCTCGATGGAGCGCCTGCCAGTTACCGTAAAGTCGCTCGTTATACGCTGAGTACTTCATGGCTGACCTGGCCGTTCAAAACACCGCTTTCCTGGTTGATACCCGACGCAGACAGCGCCATCAATGGCCTGCCGAAATTGAAGGGGACGCCGATGCTGATATTCCAGAGCATGGACGACACCCTCGTGCCACTCGACAACGGCATCAGCCTCTATCAGGCCGCGCCGCTGCCACGGGTGCTGCAACTGACCCGTGGCGGTCATGTGCAGACATTCTCTGACCCCACCTGGCGTCAGGTGATGATTCGCTACCTGGAAGATCCGCAGCACTTCAATGGTCTGCGTCGTCTCGGTGAAGTGCCGAATTACCCGGATCCCTCTGAAAAAGAAACATCTGAGAACCGCAAATGAGTGAAGAGCGCAATGCCATTCCCCTGATCATCACGGGTATCTGCACGATCTTCGTCACTGTCGGCACGCTTTGGTATTACGGCTATTTGCATTTTGCCAAGCCTGAAGATGCTCTGTTGCTCAACGAATTCACGATGCTCAAAACCGTGCCGGGCGAAGACTACAAAATCGCCGCCACACCTGCCGCCGAAGTCGCGCAGTGCATTGATGGCGTGCTGGTGTTGTTTGACACGTCGCAGAAAGGACTGTCTGGAGTTCTGATCAATAACAGGAAGCAGGCAGTGCGCTGTGCAGGCCAGGAGACGCCACAGCAACTTCAGCCTTGATTGTGAAATGCGATCCCCTGTGGGAGCTGGGCTTGCCCGCGATAAGGCTGAATGCGTTCTAAAGTGAACCGCATTCAGC